>CAZMKA010000053.1:20153-20221 GCA_964566605.1 uncultured Saprospiraceae bacterium
TAGAAATAGAAATTAACTACTAAAAATAAAGTTGGTCTGGTAGTTCAGCTGGTTAGAATACCTGCCTG
>CAZMKA010000054.1:0-10080 GCA_964566605.1 uncultured Saprospiraceae bacterium
GGTGAACACTTCGCAATGTCTTGTGATCACGCAAAGCTTTACTTAACTCAAGAAGAGCAATACGATATAAAGCTTTTTGAAGGAAATAGCCCTTCTTCTGACTTTGGTATTTGTTTTTACAATAATAAATTGATTTATTCTTCTTTTAGAACAGACATGAAAAGAGAAAATATGAAAAGAAATTTCTCTCATGTTCAAAAAGCTGGAAATCAGTTATTTGTCTGTAAAGAAAAGACTAATGCTAATTTCACTAACATTAATTTCTTAAGATCAGACTTAAAGCAAACGCATAATATTGGTCCTATAAACTACAATGGATTAAAAGTTGCTTATATGCAAAACGATTTTGCTGATGGATATAAGCAGATTTCAGGATATGAAACTGACCTAAATATATTTTTAGCAGATGTTGCTGACGAAAATGGCGATTGGGAAAATGATGTAGCTTTCGAACATAATATAGAAGGAAGCGCAACTGCATTTCCAGTATTATTAAATGGAGGTACTACAATGATTTTCAGTAGTAATAGAGATGGAGGTCAAGGTAAGTTTGACCTTTACATAAGTCAATATGAGCAAGGAAGATGGACTCAACCCATGAATCTTGGAGACGAACTGAATACTCCAGGTAATGAAATTACTCCTAGTGTTCACGGAAATACTCTTTATTTCTCTTCTGACCACCACAGTGGAATTGGTGGGTTAGATGTTTTTAAAGCTACAATCAATGCTGATGGAACATTCTCAGGTGTTGAGAATTTAGGAAAAGGTGTTAATTCTCCTATGGATGATTATTATTATGCTGTTGATCCAGTAAATGGTTTAGCATACTTTTCTTCTAATCGTTTAGGGGGAAAAGGAAAAGAAGATATTTATGTTGCTAAAAGTCTAACACAAGATCTTTTTACATTCGACGGTGACGTCGATTTAAATATCCCTCAAGCTCTTGATCTTGATCAACTTGCTAAAACGAATTCAGTTGCTATGCAAACTGAAAACACACAAAATAATACAATAGTAAAAGAGGCCATCCCAACTACCGCGCCAGAAAAAACGCTTGTAAATGAAGTAATGGAAGTTGCGACTTTCGATAAAGTTATTGCATCGAAAGATGAAGAATCTACTCTTTCTATTTCTGCTGAAGAATTAGAAGATATTAATATGGAGTTGGAAGCTGAAGAGAAAACAGAGATAATATTGACAGATGAAAATGTAATTACTAATATTTCATTTGAGGAATTAGAAGAAATGACTTCTACATTAATCGAAGAAACTTCAACGAATAACACAGCTGTAGCGACAGTAGTAAGTGCTGATAATTACTTTAGTATGGACGGTGCTAGAAAAGTTGCTTATAGAGATATTATAACAGCATCTAGTAATGTATATTTCATCCAACTTGCTTCTTTATCTAAGTCCCAAGGAAACATTAGACCTTTCTTGAAATTGAGTGATTTAGGTAACTTATATAAAGTAAGAAAGTCAGGGGCTGTGAAAATCAGAATGGGTTATTTTTTCGACGAGTATGATGCTAAAGAGAAGCTAAGGCTAGTTAAAAATTACGGTTTTAATGATGCATTTATCGTTTATGAGCCATTAATTACTTCACAACTTGAATTAGTTAATACAGGAACGAGTAAAACATATTACGAAGGAGATTACATCCCTTCAGGGGCTGTAAGTAATTACAAAGTAAGATTAGCTTCTTACACTGATCCTTTATGGTTTGATACTGGTAGTGTAAAAGATATAGGTGAGATAGAACAGTGGACAAAAGGAGATTATACGATATTTGTATTAAGTACTTATAAAAGCAATAAATAGGGGCTATAGTGAAGCTCATGTTGTAGAAGATATAAACGGTTACCTCCAAAAAGTTCAACGCAATTAAGAACTGATAAAATTGGTAAGGCTCATGTCATTTTGATGTGAGCCTTTTTTTTGGCTTGCACCCAAAGAAAAGAAGGAATAAATTAAGAGAGAAATACTGTTTATATATGATATCTTGGCTTAATTTCAAGGCATATAATGTGCCTATGTAAATTTGGGTATTCCCAAAAGGGATGGTTTCAGCGTAAGGGGTGGTAAGGACGCGAAGAATGAGCGTCACGATGGCTTTAGCCTGAGTGATGAAATCCTGGACGACCCGACCCGTAAGGGTTACGCCCAAATAAAATGAATAGATAACACTGATGAATTTAAATAAGAACACATCTTTCCCTTTATTATGCTTTCTACTTTTTATTGTATTATTATGTACTTGTGCAACGGATAAGTCTAGTCTTAATAGAACTAATTTAGCTATTGAAAAGCAAAAAGGAGCTCACGTTTTTAGATTCCGAGATTCTTTAAAGGCAGATTATTATCACCAGATGAATATTGAATGGATCACAATGGTCGCCTGGGGTTTTCAGCATGATTATCAGTCCGATTTCGTCAGACATTATAGAGGTGATAGCACGGAAATTATAGAGCGGAACCTACGATGGGTAAATAAGATTAACAAGATAAAAGAAAAAGGATTTAAGGTTTTTGTAAAACCACATGTCTGGTTAGATACAACTCCAGAAGATACTTGGCGATCCGATATATATCCTGTAACGAAAGAAGGGATGATTAAGTGGCAAAATGATTACAAGGAATTTATTTTGCGATACGCTAGAATTGCAGAAGAAGCAGATGCAGATATGTTTTGTGTAGGTGCAGAGTTAACACGACTTTCTCTTGAGCAGCCGGAATACTGGGAAAACTTAATTGATGAAATCAAATCAGTTTATTCAGGTGAACTAACTTATGCGGCCAATTGGTATGAGGAATATGAAAACATTAGGTTTTGGGACAAATTAGATTATATAGGAGTGCAAGCTTATTTTCCTCTTTCGGACAAAGTGTATCCTAGCTATGAGGAATTGGAGATTGGGTGGGAGAGACATCTCTCCTCATTGAAGGGAGTTTCAAAACAATATGAAAGACCAATAATTTTCACGGAAATAGGTTATAAAAGCCATTCGGAAGCAGGGATGAAGCCATGGGAATGGACTAATTATAGTAATCCTGATACTACTAAGTACTCTGAAGAAACACAATATAATTGCTACAAAGCTTTTTATAATAAAGTGTGGAATGAGAAATGGTTTTATGGAGCACATCTTTGGCAGTTTCGAGAAAACTATAGAAAGAATGAATATGACATGGATTTTTCGCCGCAAGAAAAGTTAGCAGAGAAAGTAATACAAGAAGGTTTTCAAAAGTAACATATAATTCAATTGTTAAAGTATATAGAAAAAATGAGCGTGTTTGTCTTATATAAACTATCTTGCGACGGTTTTGGAAAACATAACTAGATGATTGCACGTTAAGCATCAAAAAAACAAGAAGTTGATTAAGTATTTTAGAGAGAATTGGCGTAAAATGATACCTTTTGCAATCGTAGGAGGGATATTCAATTTTATTGAGTTTGGAGGGTCATATTTCTTAATTGAAAAAGGTAATCTTTCAGTATCTCTTGGGTATGCACTTGCTTATATTGTTGCAACAATTGTTGCTTTTGTTCTTAACACCTTTTTTACATTTAAATCCAAATTTACATGGACTAATTTGTTTCGATATGTTACTATTTATATAATAGCAATGGGAATAGGGCAACTAGTCATTCTCTTTATGACTAAGGTTATAGATATTCAAAGTATCATGACAATTCGCGATGGATGGCTTCCATTATTCACACTTCCTTTCGTTTATTTATGGAATTTTTCAATGACTAACAGATTCCTTAAAAAATAATTCAATCTTTTTTCACATTTAATTTTTCACATATATTCTTTCTATCAATCTAGTATAGATTACATTTTTGTGTAATATATCACACATTAGATTTTATTTACATATAAAAAGCGTTTTGGTGCTAAACTTGGCATAAGATAGGTGGACGTTGGAAAAACTATGTTCGGTAAATTCGAATCTAGTTTAATCGACATCCAACACAAAAACTTATTTTTATGACAAGAAGTCAAAGACCTCGTACCGCATTTGAATGGAATGAATCTACCATCGTAATCAAGATTATGCTTGTTTGCCTTGGATTGTTTGTTTCTTCTTTTGTATTTTCTCAAGCTACCATTGATAGAACAGTAGAATGTTCTTGTGTCAATAATAGTGCGCCAACAGGCTTAGCGCAATTTGAGGAAGAAATTACAGTAAACTCTGGAAGTGGAGAATCATGGTATATATCATCCGTAAGCGGATTTTATCAATTATCAAGTCCTGTTCCTCCTGCTGCTCCTGTGCCATTTACAACTGGCCCTACAGGTGATCTTTTAGCAGAAACTTCTCCAGGTGTATACACATTAGCTGGTTTACATTCTGAAAATGTAGGTTATTCTATACAAGTTACGAATATCGCTGATACACTTATTCTTTCTAACATACTTTGTGCATTTCCTTCATCTGGTATTGAAGGTGATGATGCTATTTGTGGCCCTGAGGTTGAAACATACATTGCATCTAATATAGATGCTTCATTCACTTATAGTTGGGATGTTATAGAAAATGGTACAATAATAGGAGCGAGTGATGCAGAATCTGTTGAAATAGAATGGGATGACATTCCTGGTTCAGGAGGGTCACTAAGTTTGACTGTTGCAGGTCCAACAGGATGTAGTTCAACTTCTTTTCTTGTTGTCGAATTTGAAGATGACATAAACTTAGCATGTAATAATTTGGTACACATTTCCATCAATAATATGTGTGATGTAAATATTTCAGTGGATGATGTTTTGGAAAACATGCAATATAACGATGAATCATACGAACTAACGATAATGGATCCCGCAACCAATCAATTGGTTGATCTTACTGCTTCTATTAGCGAATACTTATTTGATACTCTTGAGTTTTCTGTTGAGCATTTATGTTCCGATAATAGTTGTTGGGGTGAGTTAATCATTGAAGACAAGCTTGTGCCTCAATTGATATGCGAAACAGATACAGTAAGATGTGATGCTAATGATGGCCCATCTGTAACTGGATTTCCTGTTCCGTCTACTGCGACAGTTGTTCCATTGGGAAATAATACATTTAGAGTAGAGAATTTTGATCCTTGTGGAGATGCTGAATTATCTTATACAGATGAATATATTGAGCAATCATGTTCGGATGATTTTGAAAGTTTAGTAGAAAGAACATGGTTGTTTACTGATTTTTCAGGTTCAACGAATTCTTGTACTCAACTAATTGCAAAAGAAAGAACAACTCTTGCAGATGTGGTATTTCCTGGTCATTGGGACGGTGTAACAAATCCTGTTCTTTTATGTGATGGTAATTTCCCAACACTAGATAATGGATTTCCTGATCCATCTTTCACTGGTTTTCCTGAAGAAGGAGTATGCAGTAATATTTCTATCACTTATGTTGATCTTCCAACAGATGTTTGTGGAGCAACAATTAAAATAGTAAGAAAATTTAGTGCATTTGATCATTGTTTAGATACTACTATTACAGTAAATCAAATTATAAAAATAGAAGATAGTGAAGCACCAAGTTTCAATTGTCCTTCCAATATGGACTTTTTTATTAATAGTACAACTTCATGTGAAGTAGATGTTGTGACACCTCTTCCATCAAATGTTGTAGATTGTTCAGAAGTAACTTTCGAAGCTGAGATAGTGAAGATTAATTCTGCAGGTAATATAGCAGGTCCTATTTCTGATATGAATTTCAATGGTTCTACGTTTTCTTCTCCGGACCGAGAGTTAGGTTTACATAGAGTGACATATACGGCGACTGATGAATGTGGATTTAAAAGCACATGTGATTTTTTAGTTGAAGTATTTGATAATTCTGCACCTACAGCAGTATGTGACTTGAATACAACAATAGCAATAGACAATGAAGGTTTTGCAATAGTTCCAGTTACAACATTTGACGACGGATCTTATGACAATTGTGCTGTTTCAAAAATAGAAATTAGCCGTGGACCCAATGGTTGTGGAGCATCATCTGGATTCGGTGAATCAATTACTTTATGTTGTGAAGACGTAAACAATGAAGTGATGGTAACTTTAAGAGTTACTGATGAAGCGGGAAATGTTAATACATGCATGGTAGCAGTTATGGTACAGGATAAAAAAGCTCCTATTCTTAATTGCCCTGCGAATGTAACTGTAAGTTGTAATGACGATATATCTGATTTATCTTCTTTCGGAACAGCTACAGTTTCTGATAACTGTTCAGCTACATTAACTGAAACATCAAATTCAAATATTAACGGATGTTCAGTAGGAACAATAACAAGAACATTCAGTGCTGTGGATATAGGAGGTAATGAAGTTTCATGTACACAAGTTATTACTGTACAAGATCCTGACCCACTTACTTTAAATCAAATCATATGGCCTGGAACATACACAACGAATGATTGTGTATCACCTAATCTTGATCCTGACGATTTACCATTCAACAATGCATATCCTCAGGTTGCTAATAACCAATGTTCTGATATAGTAATGGACTATACAGATAAAGTGTTCATAGGAATAAATTCATTTGCTTGTAAAACAATTATCAGAACATGGACTGTAAAGGACTTGTGTGGCGATCCGGACGGATTTTCATTTGAACAATCGTTACAAGTAATTGATAATCAAAAACCTGTTTTTGATGCATGTTCTAACCAATTGATAGAAGGTGAATTTGCAGATGAATGTTCTTATACAGTTGAACTTTCTAAATCAGCAACTGATCAATGTACTCCACAAGAATTATTGAGCTATACATATTCAATTGACTTCTACATTGATGGTTCAATGGATATTCAAGGAAATTCAAATTCTTTATCAGAAGATTTTCCAGTAGGACAACACCGAATTACATGGACAGTAGATGATGAATGTGGGAATGAAACATCATGCCAAGAAGTCATTACAATAGAAGACAAAAAACAACCAACTCCTTATTGTTTAGGCGGTATTTCAACTGTTTTAATGCCTTCAACAGGTACAATCGCAATATGGGCAAACGATTTCGATGTAAATAGTGAAGATGATTGTACTGAACAAGAAGACTTAAGGTTTTCGTTTAGTTCAAATCCTACAAATACAGGTATGACTTTTAGTTGTGCTGATCTTGGTGGAGCTGAAGAGAAAATAATTGAGTTACAAATTTATGTGCATGATGAAGCAGGTAATTTCGATTTCTGTACTTCATATATTAAACTGCAAGACAATAACAACACGTGTGATACAAGCTCGATGTTGGTTGCTCTAAGTGGAGTAGTGAGTACTGAAGATCAAAAACAAATGGAGTTAGTCGATATGGAATTGACTAATATGGCTGATGGTGAAGTCGCGACTTTCTCAACTGATGATTTAGGAGTTTATGCTTTCAATGATTTGGATGCAATGTATAATTACACTATTGCTCCTAGTTATGAAGATGATGACTATTACAATGGAATTACAACTTTAGATATTTTGCTTATCCAAAGACATATCCTTGGTATAACTCCATTGAATTCACCATACAAAGTTATAGCTGCCGATGTAGATGGTAATCAATCAGTTAACGGTGTTGATATCATCCAAATTAGGAAATTGCTTTTAGGGTTTTACGATGAATTTCCTAATACTGAAAACTGGCAATTTGTTGATGGTAATCAGGAGTTTTCAAATACATATTCTCCGTGGCCATACAATAGTGAAGTTAATATTTTAGCTGATAAATCTTATGGAAATATGAATTTCGTAATGATTAAAACAGGAGATATTAATTTATCACGTGCAACTGAATTTACTTCGAATGATGCAGAAACAAGAACTCAACCAGTTGTATTAAATTATCAATGGAAAAAGGCCGACGATGCATATACATTGGTATTGTCAACAGATGGGGAAATGAATTTAAGTGGTTTGCAATTAGAAGTTGAATTAGAGGAGATTACAGCATTACAAGATGTGAAAAGTATATTAGATATCAATGACGAAGATATATTTATTGATGGTAATGTTTTAAGACTGTCGTTTGCTGGGGCTTTCGCCCAAAAGGTAAACGGAACATTGATCGAATTTACTTTTGGGGCCCCGACCCCAATTAAACTACCAGAATACGGAAGATTCCAAAGTGAAATGTACGTAGGTGATGCTCTGGAAGTACAAGAAATTAAATTAAATGAAATAGGTGGAATAGCGCCAAACTATGCTACCAAAGTTTATCAGAATAAGCCGAATCCATTCATTAATCAAACTGAAATAATAGTAGAGCTTGCTCAATCTGAGACTGTTTTACTAGAAGTACATGATATGAACGGTCGAATTGTTGTGAATAAAAATATAAGCTTAATCGAAGGTGAAAACTCGATATGGCTATCAAGTGAAGAGGTGAGCCACGGTAATGGAGGTGTATACATTTATACGCTTTCAGGAAGCTTTGGGCAGATTTCTAAACGAATGATCATCCTTCAATAATTAAGAGAATACCAATAACTTATGATACGAAATTTATTAAATCAGAAAAGCCAAAAAAGCCCTATAAAATGGGTAGGTGGACGAATGTGCCGGCTGTTTTTTGGAACGCTTGTTCTACTGTTCTTAAGTATGAACATGCAAGCACAAGGAGATTTTGATCTTGCATTGAAAATCTTTCCAGCCGTAGACTCGCCAGTAGAACCTGGACAAGTTGCTGAATTTACCTTGGAGGTTACAAATCAAGGAGATTTTGATGCACAAAACATTAGATTAGTTAATTATATTCCTGAAGGACTACAGTTTATTTCAGCTGGAAACACTGGATGGAATAGTATTGGTGATCGTGCAATTACAACAATAACAGGAATTTTAGCTGCTGGAGAATCAGTAGAAAGAACGATATTTCTCGAGTTAACAGCCGATGCTGAACCTGAAAATATTTACAACTTTGCGGAAATTTCATTAGCACAATATACCGATGGTACAGACGCTTCAGGAGATGATATAGATTCTACTCCCGATTCGAACCCATCAAATGACGAAGGTGCTGATGCATTTACACAAACTGATGATAGTATAGATTTACCAAACTCTCTAGACGAAGATGACCATGACGTGGCATTACTCATAATCTGTACTCCAAATGTTTGTAACAATTTCGTAAATATTTCACTTAATGCTGAATGTAGTGTTGAAATCCTTGCCGATATGGTAGTAGAAAATCCTTCTTATCCTGATGGTGCTTATACTGTTCTTATTGAAGATGAAGATGGCAACGAACTTCCTAGTAATGTTGTTGACGGAACATTTATAGGACAAACACTTAAGGTTACAGCATTCATTGAAGGATGTGAAGGAAATGGATGTTGGAGTTATGCAACAATTGAAGATAAGTTTGCAATAAATTTAATGTGTTCAGTTGATACAGTTGATTGTGGCAGCGAAGATCCACTTTCAGTAGGTCTTCCACTAGCACCTGGAACATTAGCATATCCTTCAGGTGATGATTATATCGTAACAGGAATGAATGGATGTAGCGATGTGGTTTTATCTTATGAAGACGAAATAGAAATGCTTCCATGTCAATTTGGATCACCATACGTGATAAAAATAACAAGAGAATTTACAGCAGTAGATGGGGTAGGAAATACAGCTTCATGTACGAGTGAAATATATGTAAGAAAAGGGGATTTAACTGATGTATTAGCTCCTGATGACATAGATGTAAATCCCTTATTATGTGGAACTTATGCTACCTTACCTGATGGAAATCCGAGTACTGATGTAACTGGTGTTCCTGAAGGAACTACATGTCCCAACATTATTGCTGTATTTGAAGATCAAGTATTAACTGATCCTGATGATTGTGAGGCTAATCATACAGTCTATAGAGAATGGACAGTGATTGATTGGTGTAGTAGTGAAGATACTACTTTCATACAATTAATTAAAGTAAGAGACAATATAGCTCCATCATGTAATGCACCAGGGTTTTTTGAAGGATATTCATATGATAATGAATGTGAGGGTGAAGTTATAGTTGAAGATCCTATTGTTTCCGATAATTGTTCAGAAGTTACTTATACAATAATGTACAAAGAATGGACAGCAACAAACAATA
>CAZMKA010000054.1:10090-20209 GCA_964566605.1 uncultured Saprospiraceae bacterium
ACAATAATTTCGATGATTTGATTGATGATAACATTATAGGAACATCAGGTGATTATAGAATTGAAGATTTACCTGTAGGTTTGTATAGAATTGCCTATTTCGTGGAAGATGCATGTGGAAATACAAGTCAATGTATAGGTACATTTGAAATAGTGGATGATCAAGATCCTACGCCAGTATGTGTAACAGGTCTTGATATAACCCTTGATGCTTCAGGTTTTGCAACACTTCCAGCAACCGATTTTGATTTTGCAAGTTTTGATAATTGTGGAGTTGCAAGTGTGCTAGTAAAAAGACTAAATAACGAATGTAATTCCAATTTCTTTGCAACTAATGTTAATTTTTGTTGTGAGGATGCAGGCACAACTGCAATGGTACAATTACAGATAACTGACCTAGCAGGTAATAAGAATATTTGTATGGTGCCTGTTGAAGTAACTGACGATATAACACCTGCAATAATGTGTCCAGCAGATGTAACACTAATGTGTTCTGAATATTATGGATTTTATAATGAGCAATTACCAGTAAGTACTTTCGGTTCACCGAACGATAGTGATAATTGCCCACTTATAGTTAATTCCTTTGATACAAAGGCATTCAATGAATGTGGGGTAGGGATTGTAGTAAGAACTTGGACTGCTGAAGATGGATCGGGAAACATGACACAGTGCAAACAATACTTTGAAATTGAGTCCGATTTTGATTTCGATGAAGACATGATCCAATGGCCGACAGACATCACATTGAATCAATGTGTGAACGATGAAGTTTCCTTAACAGTAGGAGGAGAACCATTATTGCCAACTGAATCATGTTCTAATTTCACAGTGACATTCGATGATGAAATAAACGAAAATGGAGCAGGATGTGGAGATATAGAAAGAACGTTCACTGTAGTTGATAACTGTGCACTTGACCAAAATGATAACTCATTTAGTTACACACAATACATAAATATATTCGAGAATGAAGATCCACAGTTTTTAAACTGCCAGGATACTGTATTCTTAGGAAATATAAACACATGTGAAACGAATATTAACTACACAGTAAATGCTATTGATAACTGTACAGATGCAGACGATCTTATCTATTCTTACTCAGTAGATTTAGATAACGATGGAACAATTGACTTGTCCAATGTCAATGGACAGAACATCAATGGAACTTTCCCGGTAGGAACACATAGAGCAGTGTTTAGAGCGCTAGATGAATGTGGAAACGAAGGAACATGTTCGTTCTTATTCACATCTTCGGAAGATAAGAATCCTACGCCGATATGTATACCATTGTCTGTTTCACTTGGTGAAAATGGAATGGTAGAGGTATGGGCGAGTGATTTTAATCATAAATCATTTGATAACTGTACAGATGAAGAGAATCTAGTATTTAGTTTTTCTGAAAACATCAATAATACGGTTCAAACATTTGATTGCTTTAGTATTCCTAACGGAGTAAGCGGATTAATTGAGATTCAATTATATGTGTGGGATGAAGCAGGAAACTTTGATTTTTGTACAACAACATTAACACTTACAGACACAGATGACTTTTGCGACGATGCAGGATCGTTAACTGTTGATTTAGGTGGAAAGATAATGAACTCTATAGATAATGTGGATTTCCCTAAAGTGGAAATAAACATATCAGGTTCAAACTTTGAGACGTTTGAAACGAGCGATGATTCTGGAAATTACATGTTTAGTGAGTTGAGTCTCTATGACGACTATACAATTAAACCAGAGAAGAATGACGATGCACTGAATGGTATTACTACTTCAGACATCGTTCGTATTCAAAAACACATTTTGGGATTACAACCGTTTTCTTCTATGGAAAATTTAGTAGCGGCGGATGTAAATAAAGATGAAAAAATCAATGGTGCTGATCTTATCCAAATGAGAAAGTTATTACTAGGATTTTATGCCAATGATGAGTTTCCACAGAATGATTCTTGGAGATTCTATGCGGGTGATTTCGATTGGGATGCTAATTTCCCATATGAATTTCCTGAAGAAGTGAACTTAAACAATGTGCTTCAGTCCAATGAAGAGTTGATGTTCTACGGAATCAAGATTGGTGATATCAACAACACTGCAACAATTTCAGGTTTGTCAGGTGATGTTGGAACAAGAAATGACGGAATTGACTTGAATGCCTACTTGAATGTTTCGGAAGATAATAGTGTGTCAATTCCAGTGAAGATAAATGAATCTATCGATGCCCAAGGGTTTCAGATAGCGCTTGATTTAAATGCTGACTTGGAAGATATTACGATTAAGTCTGGAGCTTTTGAATTAACAAGCGAGGAGTATAATATTGAAAACAATCAGATTTTTATAGCGTGGTATGATCTTGCTGGAGTTGCAATGGAGGAAGGAGATGTTTTATTTACGATAGAGGCTTACGCCCAAAGCGAAATAGAGACGAACGATCTTGTTTTAGGAGATAGATTTAAGGCTGAATTATATTCGCTTGATGATGTTACTTATTCAATAGATTGGATTGTAACAGGGGAGGCAGTATTAAATATAGAACAAGTTGAAGTAGCGAGTTTAACAGCTTATCCAAACCCATTTGATAACAATACGACAATTGATTTCCAAGCTAATAGCAGTGGCGTTTATAACATTAGTATTTTCAATCTAAATGGAAATGAGATAATGAACAATAATGTTACGTTTAGTACTGGAAAGCAATCAATCCTTATAGATGAAACTATGATTCAAACATCTGGTATCTATTATGTTTACATTAAAGGAAGTAATAAGATTTCCGTAGCTAAAATAATAAAGATTTAATACCTAATTAGTGGCAGGGGAAATTTATGTTTCCTGCCTTTTTTCAAATAATAGAAATAATAAAAAGTGTTGATTTCATAAATCAGCATGGCGTTGTATTGTTTAGTAAAGAATAAGTTTTTGATGACTGAGCGTTACACAATATAGATTGACTAAACGTCAATCTGTAATATGACTGAACGGTACACAGTAACAGATTGACTAAACGTCAATCTGTAGTGAAGGAACCTTAATATCAGTTAAGGGTGGGCGGCAAGAAAGAATAAAAAGAAAAATAAAATAGATAAACATATTAATGTTATAAAGAATAAGTTATTGGTATACTTATCCCTTACACAATTACAGATTGACTGAAACTGTCAATCTGTAATGAAGGGAATCCAAGCAACAGAGTAGAGAGAAGGAGAGGAGAAGTAAATTGAAAATAATTGATCGGCATTTAAAAGTCGATCCTAAGAAATAAGTTTTTGGTTAAAGCCACCGAGCAAAAGTGTTCAGTGGCTTTATTTTTCTATTACATTTTGTTAATAGTTGTAGGCTTGATAAGAATTCTTATTATTTGGAATTTAAAGAAAGATGAATTTCCTCTTGTTAATATTTCTGTTATAATAATTTTGATATTAGTAGTAATCATTTATTCTGGATTAAATTATTTTGGTTCAGCACAGGTATATGGTGGTATTATTGGAATAATAATACAAGCAACGAGCATCTTATTTTCAAAGCTAAAATATTAATACACATTTATAATAAAGTAAAAAGAAGAAGTAATTAATATTTAGGGATTATTTAAATTGGTGGATGTACTTTTAAAGCAAATATTTAAAAAATTACGTTGTTTAAAATATATCAAAAAACGTTAGGATAACCAAGCTTATCACAAGTCTCTTTCCCATAAAAGAAGTAGAATATATGGTTATATAAATCGCTAGTTCCAAATTTCTGAATAAATTCTTTTTCATTTTCAATAGCACTAATTTTATTATTCTCTTTAAATTGATCTTGGACGTATTCTTCTTGAGTTACAAAGTCATTTAATAAAATAGGCAATCCATTTATTGACTGAAAATTATTTCGATGTATGGTTTCCCAAAAACGTCTTTTAATTAATGATTGATTTAAAGTCTCATTAGCGTATAAATAGATACAAATGATTTTTCTTTTAAGTAAAGCTTGATTCTGAAATCTATTTTCATAATCTGTCAAATATCGTTGCGACCACAAACCTCCATTAACATCAATCAGGTTTATTGCGACTTTGTATTCTTCAACGTTTACATATTCTTTATTCCATTTTGCTATTTCATTTTCAATAAACTGCTCTATGTTTTGCTTGATAAGATCTCGTAATATTGAATGTAATTCTGATCCTGCCATGGGGTTGTAGCCAGCAATTGGTAAGATTATATCATCTTTTTTTCCTTCTCGTAATTCTGTTATAAATGCACTAAATCTATCCATGCTTTTGGGCATTGAATATATTTTATTCATTGTTTCAAAAGTGGAAATAAAGTTAAGTCTCATATTTGTTTTGAACATTGTTTTGGGTTTAACCCAAAAAAGAAAGGCGTATGAATAAAATCCATACGCCTTAATATATTTTATCAAAGTATAGTCTATAATTCTTTGATACCGTAGTGCTTCATTAATAGTGCATAAACGATAGCTCTTTTTTTAGCTCTATAGCTTAAACCATATTTTTCACCAACTTTCATGATTGCAGCATCGATTTTCTCATCGCTGTCTTTTATACCAAGTTTCTTTTGAACGAATTTTTTTCTAATTCCTTCAAGTTCTTTTTTGTCGCTATATGCAACTAAAGATGCATCCTTTCTAAATAAACTAGCTCCTAAATACTTACATGCTTTTGTAATAAGATCTTCGGTTAAACTCTTATCAACTTTTTTTGCTTCTGCAAGCATTATTGGTATCAGATCATCAATTTTACCCATTTGTAATGAATTTTATAATTGTTAGTAATGTAAATCAAATATAAAGAAGAACAACTAATTTATGGAATATATTATATAAAATAATAATTCATAAAGAATTTTAACATATTGTTCCAACGATATAACATGTTAGATTAAAACTTAGTTTCCTAAATTTTTATAAAATATATTATAGTGTATGGATTTCATTTATACGTGCAATATTGAAGCCAGCATCCAATACTTTTTTAGATTGTTTTGAGTTAAAATTAAGTAAGGGATTAGTATGGTTTAAGTGAATGAAATAAATTTTTGCTTTTTCAGCAGATGGTAAGTTTTTAAATTTCTCCATACTTTCGACTACAAACGGGTGGGGAATTTCACTTATGTCTCGGTTGTTTATTTCTTCAGCATCATAAAATGTAGCATCTAAAAAGGCGTAATCTACCTTTTTAATTTCTTCTATTATGTTAAAATCCCATTTATCCCATTTATCAATATCAGGTATAAATAGAGCACTTTTGCTGGGGCCATGGATTTTATATCCTACTGTTTCAGAATATTCATCTCTATGAGGTACGGTAAACAAAGATACATATGTATTTTTCGAAGTTATGGTTTTTGAAGGATTCGAAAATTCTTTTAAAACAATATTGTTTCGGTTAACTAACTGATCCCAAGGTCCATTATTGGAAAGGAAATATTGCATTCTTGGCATTGCATATACTGGTACCTCTTTAGCATCAGTTGCTTCTTTGCCTAGATACATAAGCCCTGCATAATGACCAATATGGGCGTGCGTGAGAAAAATTCCATCTGGAAATTCTTTATCTCTTCTTTTTGTATGTCTTTTTAAAGTTTTTAATTGACGCGAAATATCTGGTGTTGCTTCGAATAAATAACTCTTTTCATCTATATTATCAACTAAACCCAAAGAAACAACCTGTCTTTCTTTGTCAGGGTTATTAAATAAACCTTTACAACAATCTTTTTTACAAGCAATATGTGGCGATCCAGCATCTTGAATTGTTCCTAGCACTACTATAAAAGGTGTTTCGGGTATTTTATTAATTGTATGCTCGTCTGGGTTAGAACTTGGTGTTGGAGATTGACATGCACTAAAAAAGATGATCAAGAAAAACCAATATATTTTATCCATATTACTTTTAATTAGCCATGAATATACTTGTTTTCGTCCAATAAATCTTTAATTTCATTACACGAATCTATGGGTAAATTTGTAACACAAAGAATAGATTCGCCCATAGACGAAAACTCAATTTGTCCAGATTTACCCTTATTTGTTTTGGATGGAATAATATTAATATGTAATCCTAGATGATCATTTATTTCTTGTTTGCCGTCTTTGAACCATTTATAATCAGCTATATAAGAAACGTTGTTTGGGGCAAAGGTTAGTATTTCTTTTCCATATGAATTCCATAATAATAAACGGAAAAAGAATATTCCACTTAAGATCCAAATTGCAGGTAGTAGTAAAATAACAAGTGATGGTCTATTAACAGAAAATATTAAATAAATACCATACAAAACAGATAGTGCTGAAACCAAAGAGAAAGTAGCAAGAAACACCCTTAAAACAATTGGAGCTTTCTTAACTTGCAAGACCAGTTGGTTATTTTCGAATTTATACGTTTTATTAGTCATATAAATGGAATAGAATTCTTATACAATTTGCACCCTATAATGACGGAAAAATTAAGTTTTATCCTTCGATACTCTTCGTCGAAAATGCTCAACAGGGCTAAGGCCATGTATCCGCTTTTCTCTTCGATTATCTTTGGATAATTACTGAATTTTAACCGCAATTATAAAGTGCAAAATGTATTAATAATTTAACTTTTATTCAGCGTTAATATTTCATATTTTCTTTTAATAAGTTATAAAAGCCTTACATTGTCTAAGGCCATGATTACGTTTTTGTAGCCCATTACTAATCATGAAAAATAAATATATTTACCCTCAATATGAAATAAATAGTAAAGCATATTTACTGAAGAAAAAGGAAGCTATTTTAAAATTTATAAGTTTTTCAATAAATTATAAATAAAATTGACTTTCTATCCATACATTATCTTGATATTCATCTTATCTAGATTATTCAATTACTACCTTTACCGTACGTTCCCCATATTCACTTTTTAGTTTTACAAAATACATGCCAGCAACAGGAGCGTCTATTGAAATATCATGAATTAAATATCCATTTTGTGGATTTGTATTTTCTTGTTTTACTAGTTTCCCAGCTATATCATATATGAAAACTTGAAGTTCATTAGTATTAATATTGTCTAATTTTAAACTAAAATTTCCATTGTTTGGATTAGGTAAGATACTAACATTATAATCATTTTTAACTTCAATAGTATTTACAACTATTTGAAGTTGTTGATTTAATGTATTATCTCCACAAGAATCGGAAAATGCAGTTAATTTAACCGCATAGCTACCAATTTCTGGGTAAGTATATGTTGGATTTACTTTTATGCTTTGTGCATTATCTATTCCAAAATCCCAAAGATAAGATGTGGCATTTTGAGAATTATTAGTAAATGATACAGTATTACCATCAACGGAATAGAAAAAATCAGGTATAGGCGATTCTAAGACTTCAAGACTATCAGTCATGCTATTTTCTCCTGCTATGTTAGATACTGTCAAAGTAATATTTTCAATACCTGGTTCTGAAAAGAATACCCAGTGAGGCCCTTGACCACTTGAAGTTTGAGGATCTGCATTTGGTCCAAAATCCCAAAAATGGTCATACGCTAAAGTAGAATTGCTTGTAAAAACAACTCCTTGTTCAGTACAATGAGGGTCTCCAACAATTAAGAATGAAGCTTCTGGTGCATCAAGATTATAAAGATTAATATTGTCAATATATAATGCATTACCATATCCATTAGTATTTACAAAACTTATAAATATTGTTTTTCCTTTATAATCAGATAAATCAACAATTTCATTTCGCCATTCAGCTGAACTTTCCGGTTGAAAGGGACTGGAATCAGCTCCTACAGTACTTAGTTCTCCTGCTTCTTTAGAATAAATTACATCAATTCCACCTCCTTCACAAGTTGAAACCTCAACAGTCAACTTGTCTGCTAATTCCAATGAATAATAGGCATAAGCTACATCAAAACTTAATACTGGATTTTCTATATCTTCACTAATTTCAATAGGTTTCATTACTAATGCGTCTCTTTGACCTGGGTTATTATAAGGATAATTATCGAAAACTGCACTTTGTGAATTGTATCCACCAATTGAAATTACGTTTTCAGATGTCCATTCACCATTAAGATCCGGATTATTAATTTGCCAATCTTCAGGTGGAAAATTACCTGATTCAAAATTTTCAATGAAACTTATTTCACCATACGAGCCTTCATAAATGTTTAAAGTAAAATCTAATTTCATTGTATCATTTTGCACAAATTCATCATCTTCTATATTAACCCAAACTTTCAAGCTATTAAAACTAGTTTCAGTTAAAGATAATTCTGGTGTAAAAGTAAAATCTAGACTTTCTCCAAATAATATTACTGGAGCATTTTCAATTATAACTGGACCATTGTTTAATTGATAACCAAACTGTAAATTAGAAATATCATTTATACTGTTATTAAAAGCTGTAATAGATACTTGTTGATTGTAATCGCCACAAGAATAAAAGTTTTCAGATTGAGGTGAGTTGACGCTATAAATAGCTACATCTCTATTTAATGGACAATTTAGTAATTCGGTAGTATACATTTGTGCAATTGACCTTTGACCTTTTAAATTATCTGCACCAATTGCTCTTACTGCGAACCAATTTTCCTCTAATAAATTAGAAATTGCAATAGTACTTGTTGTAGTATCAGTTGTATCTATAACCTCCATATATTTATCACCAAGAAGGAAAACTTCATAATTAGTAGCTCCAGCAACTGAATCCCATGTAATAGTTAATTCTGATGGACAAGCTGTTATGACCTCAATATTTTGAGGTACATCAGCAATAGTGAAAACTTCATTGCTAACTGAAGAATTCCCATCTCTTGATATTCTGACTAGACACTGCCCACTTATTTCATTAGGTACAGTCCATGTGTATTGCCTTGAATTAGTAGGAGCAGTATCAATTTGTAGCCAATTAACACCATTGTCTATTGAATATTCTAGAAGAAAATTACTTGAACTACCGGAAGTAGCATCCCAATGAATTCGTTCAAACTCTCCTGGTACTAATCCCTCACCTCCAATAGGATATATAACTTCGATATCATTACCATACAAAAAATCATATACTACATAATATTTGACCACACCGAAAGGAATTTCGAATCCTTCAACACTTAAAGAATATGTGCCAGCTAAAGGATTTGTTATAGAAATTTGTTCAACATTGTTTAAATGATCTTCACCTTTTGTTGCCGGTTCATCCAAAGTTGTAGGATTTGGCGCTGGATTAAGAATCCAAGGTTGATAAATGTTTCCTTGATCATTTGTCATTTCTGTATCTAAATCATTTACTAGAGCTTTATTTGTGAAAGCTAGTGCATCATTGTCTGACCAATAAACCATAATTTTGGCTTGAGCAACACCTGCTGGAATGATTATATCGTGAACGTTCTGTAAATCTTGTTCTATTTCAGCATTGAAATACCTTCCTTCTTCAAGAGTTCTAACAGCACGCAAAGCATTGACTTGGCCCCAACCAAATTTAAAATCAGGTCCGACATTACCTCTATCATTAGCTGTATTCAATAGGCAAGCTTTTATTAGAGCGGCTTCAGCAATCTCACCATCATTTAAATGCTGATACGCATTATGAAGCATTGCAAAAATTCCTGCAATTCCAGGAGAAGCAGCAGAAGTACCCCCAAAATTAAAATACCCATTATCTGGAAAAGTAGAAACATGTTCAGCTCCATGAGCTGATATATCAGGTTTGATTCTTCCATCAGAGGCTGGACCGCGGCTACTAGAGGGCATCAAGTTTGAAAAAACATCCAAATTTGCTGTTGCGATAACATTTTTACCTTGTTTATGTCCACCTGTAATATTTCCCCATTGATTTCCTGCACCATAATCACAATCAAAAGAGTTTGAATTACCTGCTGAAAACACATGCATATATGTTGGATTTTCAAAAGTTTGCTGATCAACTGTTTTTGTTATGCTTGTATAACCTCCATTACAAAAATTCGAATACGAAGAATTTGTAACTAAAACATTATTATTAAGGTGTAACAGCAATGTTGTGTCAAGGAAATCGGCTGTATATTCTGTGTTGTATAAAGTAGCTCCAGATGCCATTCCTTTAAATCTAGGGTTTCTGTTACCAGCTCCTGCTAAAATACCACCAACTCCATCAC
>CAZMKA010000055.1:0-14073 GCA_964566605.1 uncultured Saprospiraceae bacterium
TTGTTGGGGCTGAGTCATATATTGGTTTGGTTGAAGTGGGAGTTGGTTTAATTCCTGGAGGAGGTGGAACCAAAGAGTTTGCATTGCGTGCAAGTGATTCATTCTTTGAAGGAGATGTTATGATTCCTACGCTTATTGATCGATTCAGAACAATAGCAATGGCTGCTGTTGCAACAAGCGGAACAGAAGCATATGACAAAGGATATTTAATAGAGGGAAGAGATCGAATTGTGACGAATATTTCAAGGAATATCTATGAAGCTAAGAAGGAAGTATTGCACCTTTCGGATGGATATGTAGCGCCAGTGATGCGAAAAGATATTACGGTATTAGGTAGAGGAGGAATGGCAGCTTTATATGCTGCAGCTCATAGTTTGAAATTGGGTAAATACGCATCTGAACACGACATCAAGATTGCACAGAAAGTTGCGCATGTCTTATGTGGTGGAGATCTTACTGGGACTCAAAAAGTGAGTGAGCAGTATTTACTTGATATTGAAAGAGAAGCATTTGTAAGTCTTTGTGGAGAGCAGAAAACGCTTGAAAGAATACAGCATATGCTAGAGAAAAATAAACCTCTAAGAAATTAAAAAAGAAGAAAAATGTATATAGTAAAAGCATATAGATCCGCAGTAGGTAAAGCTAAAAAAGGATCATTTAAAAATTATAGGAGTGACGACTTAGCGGTGCGAGTGATACAATATATGATTGAACAAACACCCCAAGTTTCACCTGATATGATCGACGATGTGATTGTTGGTTGTGCGAATCCTGAAGGAGAGCAAGGACTACAGATGGGGCGACACATTTCAGCAAGAGCATTGGGTAAAGTAGTTCCAGGTATGACGGTGAATAGATATTGTGCGTCGGGCCTAGAAACCATAAGTATTGCAGCGGGAAAGATTGCAGCGGGAATGGGAGATATCTACATTGCAGGTGGAGCAGAAAGTATGTCAATGATTCCTATGACAGGTTACAAGCTTGCACCGAGTTATGAAACGGCTGTTTCACAACCCAATTATCTTATAGGAATGGGATTAACAGCTGAAGCGGTTGCGAATAAGTATGAGGTTTCCAGAGCAGATCAAGATGAATTTGCATTTCACTCACATAGAAAAGCAGGTCATGCAATAGAGAATGGATACTTTGATAAATCGATTGTTCCGGTTGATGTAACGGAAGTGTGGGTTCAAGATGGCGCGAGGAAAGAGAAGACTTTTACGATGAATAGAGATGAAGGAGTGAGAGCAGATACATCGTTGGAAGTACTAGGTAAACTGCGAGCAGTTTTCGCGCAAGGCGGAAGTGTTACAGCTGGTAATTCATCTCAAACATCGGACGGTGCAGCCTTCACGATGGTAGTAAGCGAGAAGATGGTAAAGGAATTGAATTTGGAGCCGATTGCGAGAATGGTTACATGTACAGTAGGTGGAGTTGATCCATTGTATATGGGAATAGGGCCATGCGCTGCGATACCGAAAGCACTTAAGCGAGCGGGATTGAAATTGAATGACATTGATCTTATCGAGTTGAATGAAGCATTTGCAAGTCAATCGCTTGCTGTAATCAGAACAGCGGGACTAGATCCTGAGAAAGTAAATATTAATGGAGGAGCGATAGCACTTGGTCATCCACTAGGATGTACGGGAGCAAAGCTTACGACTCAATTACTTGATGATTTAGAAAGAACAGGCGGAAAATATGGAATGGTCACAGCGTGTGTAGGAGGTGGTCAAGGAATAGCGGGAATTTTCGAGAAATTGTAAGTTATACCGATTCTGTTTCAGAATTAAAGAAGCAAATTATAATAGAGTTAAAGGGGGATGATTCAACTGAGTCATTCCCTTTTTTTATTGAATGAGATGGGATATAGAAAAGGGGTCAATCTATATAATTGAAAGAATGGTGAGAAAGAGGAAAAATGGGTAATTTTAGGGTGTCGGTGAAAAGGAGTTGACATACACTGAGATAGAAAGAAATGATGAATTCAAAGTTATACAAAACAATAATAATTGGACATTTAATGATAAATGTACCAATCCTATTAATATGTTTTGGATTACCATTAATTGCATTTAATGTTATTGAAAACACTGCATTAAAAATCCTATTTTCAATAGCAGGATTCACTTTAGGAATCAGTATTTCATGGTTTCTTTGGGGTGTATTAGTTACAAAATGGAGACTATGGGCATTTAACCAAGTAAAGGAAGATGATTGGCATAAACTCAAGGAACTTGCTATTGTAAACAAACTAATTTGGGATGACGGAAGCGAATTTGAATCGAGAGAAATAAGGACTAATAGTGAAAATGAACAAATTATAGAAATAGCTGAAAGAATAAATCAACAAGAGCAAATAGTTGATATAAAACTTGACTTGAAGACCCCAAAAGAACTCAGATTTAAATTTAATAAGAAAGAAATAATAGCTGAATCAATTTCAAAAATTGTAGTCTTAGTTGTGGTCGTTGGATTGTTTCTCACAAATCAGATTATCATGGGACTTATCTTACTAGGAATTATCTTATTGATGGGAGATAGCTATAAACTGGTAAAACATGCTTTTAATACTAAAGATTATTTGATAATAAACGATAGGGGAGTGAGATTACACTATCCAGAAGATCAATTTATATCATGGGAAGATATAGATAAAGTGGCCATTAATGTTGAGCAACGAAAGATGATTTTTATTAAGATAGAAAACGATAAAGTTTCTACAATTGATTGTGAATTATGGCGCTTTAATATCAAGGATTATCGTAAATTTCGTAAACAGGTTAAAGTATTCATTGATAGATTTATTTATGAGTAAAAAGAGAGTGGTAGTTTCTGTAAATGACAACGATGGTTTTAGTCGATGTTGAATAATACAGCTTACTGGGAAATGCAAAAGTACAATAGAGCTACGATACATAGAAAAAGATAATCCGTCCAAGGGGCTTTAGCCCCTTGTCTTCACAACAGTTTGGACTTCTCAATCCAATGCAAAAATTGCATGGTTTAATGATCCAGATGGCAATTTACTTTCATTAACTGAAGTTGAAACTTAATTTTTGCTTACTTTAGAATTTTATTAAATGGCAAGAAATAGCAATGAATAGACTATTAGTAAATATTTGTTCAGACAAGTTGTTAGAAAGTAAAGATTTCTATATCACGCTTTTTGATTTGCGAGTGGAATACGACAGTGAATGGTTTGTGCATTTGGTTTCAAGCGATAAAAAATTGGAACTAGGAATTATTGATAGGACAAATCAAATTATTCCTAAAGCGTATCAAAGATCACCTCAAGGGTTCTATATTACTTTTGTTGTAGACAGTGCAGATGAAATTCACGAAATTGCGAAAAATGCTAATTTTGAAATTGTAGAAGAGCCAAATGATACATTTTATGGTCAAAGAAGGTTGCTTCTCAAAGACCCAAATGGAACCTTAGTTGATGTTTCTTCTTTATTTTAGATTAATTACTTGATAAAGAAGGACTTACACAAGAGCAGTTAGCAAACAAGTGTGGAACAACGAAAAGCTATATATCTAGAATTGAAAATAATGCATCTGATATAAGACTTTCAATGATAATTAGAGTTTTCAAACTAGGATTTGGGAAAGACCTTCGACTCACTTTTAAGTAAGTACAATTAACAGGCTTAAGGATTTCCTTAACAATGCAGTATAATATTTGACGTACAGAATATTTTTAAAACTCGATTGTGATTTCTACATATTAAACGATTTAACACTTTACCCTTCCTAGTGTAACGCTTTTTTCATATCTTCATTTATCAAAACCTTTGGGGCAAACCCAAAAAACTAAAAATGTAACTATATGAAAACCTTTAGCTTCTTGCTCCTTTTCACTATCCTTCTATTCTCTTCTTGTCAACCAGACTTTTTAAAAGTTGATGTACTGGTCTATAATAATGAACTCCAAAATGAGCTGATGTCGGTCAATACGATAGTTGTTGATGGAGATTCTATTGCTCTTGATTCGGTCAATCTTTTTACGGTTATGAAATTGAGTAAAGGGGAACATACTTTCAGCACAAACGGCGTATTTCCCGATGTTATAAATATAACAGGAGATGGAGTTATTACTTCAGGAGATATAGGTTATTTTAATTATCCAGTTGAATATAAAGCTGAAGATGTCAATTCCAGAAAAGATAACTTTAGTATCAATATTTCCATTACTGGTCCAGTTGTAGTTTCCGATTCAATTGTTGTTTATTTGAATAAAGAATTTGATTCGCAAGACGCTTTGAAAGCCCGCTTACAAAGTATGCTTAAAAAGGACGAAGAGGGGAATTATGTGAGCAAACGATTAGTTGCTAACTTTCCTAATTCTTTGAGGGAATTAACGCAAAAGGATAATTTTATTAAAAAACAATGGGATTATACTCCTGATAATGTTCCTGAGGAGATCACTTTATATGATACGAATAGTAGCACAAAAAGGATGATGGTTCCTGGAAATCTATTAAGAGTTTATACAATATTCGATGAAGATGTGACCGCTGCTGTTATTCAAGATGAAGAAACTAAGCAAGTTATAGAAGAATATCTTGAATTGAAAAAATCATTATCGAAGAAGTAGCTTTCGAAGCCTTTGAATTAGTAAAGTCATAACTGATTTTTAAATGTAAAATAAGAGTTATTATTTGTTTAGAAACTAAAATCTATGTATTTTCGTTCATATAATAAATGCAATTATCATATGATGGAAAATAAAGGTAAAGAGTATACAAGATATTATAGCGATTTTAATAATGCACTGGGTACGAGTTATGTAAGTGATTATGTAGAAAGTCCCTTGAGTTATTATAAATTAGCTGAAAAAGGAATTGAAGCTTCAGCAGTTAATAATTTCAGGGAGTATTTCGATGTTTCTCAAGAAGATACAGCTGTTATGATGCATGTTTCTTCGCCTACTTTGTATCGATGGATAAAGACTAATAAGACTTTGGAAAAGTATTATTCGGTGCTCATTCTTGAGTTAACGAATCTGTTTTTATACGGAGTTAGTGTTTTTGAAAGTAAAGAAAATTTTAAGAAGTGGTTGTTTTTACCGAATTCCGCTTTAGGCAATATGTTTCCTCAAGAATTATTGGAGTTTCCTGGCGGGATATCGAAAGTTAGAGACTTACTTGGTCGTATCGAGTATGGCATTTATAGTTAGATGTAATGCTAGTTTATAGAATAACTTCGAGTACTTATGCTAGTGATATTTCAGGAACCGGTGCGGCAATGTTTGGCGGGCGTTGGAATAAAAAGGGTATGCCTGTTCTATACACTGGAGAAAGTAAGGAGATCGCTTTACTTGAAACAATAGTAAATACGCCACCCATGCTCATCCCTCAACTCGATATTCTTACCCTTAAAATCCCCAATTCCTACACTGAATTTACTTTGGATTCATTACCTGAAAACTGGTCTGATTATCCAGCACCTACAATATTATCAGAACTTGCAAGTGAATGGGCAAAGGAATGCAAAACCATTGCGCTTAAAGTGCCTAGTTGCGTTATCCACAGCTCAAGTAATTATATTCTTAACTGCAGGCATCCACAATTTCATAAGAAGGTTAGGATCATTGATCAGCAAGCTTTTCACTTTGATACACGATTGTCTCGTTAGGCTATTTTGGGTTGAACCCAAAATAGAAAAAATCAAAATTGAAAACGCATTTTTTTTACTAACTTAGTAAAGTATAAAATAACAGTCATGTCATCAGAAGAAAGAATTTTAACCTTACATCCAAAAGGAAAAAAGGGAGTAAATATTTTAGTCTCGAAATACAATCTGGCTAAAGATTTTATCTTAGCTAAAATCAAAGAGCATGGAGATATTGCTTACGAAGATCTGAATGATCTTTCAGAAAAAGAACTAGGACCTACGTTTGATGGCAAAATAGGATGGTATATTGTTTCGGTGAAATTGGATCTTGAAGCACGGGGAATTATCGAAAGGATTCCCAAGGTAAGTCCGCACAGAGTGAGGATGAAGGAGTGAGTAAGGAAATATTTCATTCAGAATCACACTTCACAAAAGTGGCAAAGAGCTTTCATACATCTTAAAGATTATACGTCCAAGGTGCTTCAGCCCCTTGTCATCACTTTAAGATTTCACTCGTAATTTCAAGGCACTAAAGTATCTTGGAGCGACCTATTCGCCACACACACACACACACATTCTCTCTTTCTATCTCTCACACACACACTTTTGGGTCCAACCCAAAATAAAAATAGGCTAACTCAACTATTTCTAGAGAGTTAACCTATCTTTTAATCGTTACAACTAATTACTACTTCTCAGGTTCACTTGATTCCGTAATAATATTCGTCTCTTTACTATCTTGGTTATCAAGCTTTACCAACGCATCCGGCAAATTCATTCCGCTTTGTTTCAAGAAGTCATTAAGCTGAGGCATCATACCGTAAAGCCCTTGGACGAAGTTACCTACGCCTTGTCCGCTTCCGTTATCGTACACAACGACTTTGTCAATTTCTAAGTCCTTTATTGCACCTGTTTGGATTTTAGCCATTTCGGTTAATTTGTCAATCATCAAGTACCCAATTGCACTTTGTGGATCTCCACCTGCAGCTTTTACCAAGTCCAAAAATCCTTCTGCTTGTTTCTTCAACAAAGCTTCTTGACCTTGTGCCTCTGCCATATATTTAGCAAGGATTGCATCTGCTTGACCTTTCGCAATTTCTCTTTGTCTTTCTGCTTCTGCTTGAGCGGCGATTACTGCTTTTTGTTTCTCGATATCTGCTTTTACAACTTCATCGGCTTCCTTCTTCGCTTTCTCTTTCAATGCTCTTGCAACCTCTGCTGCCTGCTCCGCTTTATACGCTTCCTCCAAGGCTTTTGCCGAGGCAACTTTTCTCGCTGCTGTTGCTTTTCTTTCAGCCTCTGCAATCTGAATATCTCTTTCTGCATTGGAAGCGGCAACTTTTATGGCTGCTTCGTTTTTCCCTTCGGCTGCATTTGCATTAAATGCCGCTTCTCCTACTTCCGCTAATGAATTTGCTTCGGCAACTTCTATACGCTGGGACTGCATTGCTTGTGCTTCCCCTATTTCCGCTTTGGAATTGGCTGCTGCTACATTAATACGCTGTGATCTTGCTGATTCTGCTTCCCCTATCTCTGCTCTCGCATTCGCGTCCGATACTTTGATACGCTGATCTTGTTTCGCCTCAGCTTCACCAATCGCACCCGTTCTTACCTCATTTGCAACCTTCACTTTCGCATCATTGATCGCTTTTGCCGCAGCTTCCTTACCTAGTGCCATGATATATCCAGACTCATCTTGAATATCCGTAACATTCACATTGATCAGTTCTAGCCCTATCTTATGCAACTCGTCTCCCACATTACTGTATACAGAGTCCACAAATTTGTCTCTGTCTGTATTCAATTCCTCGATGTCCATGTTCGCAATTACCAATCTCATTTGTCCCATGATGATGTCGTGTGCTAAAGATGTTATTTCGGGTCTCCCCAAAGCCAACAATCTTTCTGCCGCTGCTAACATGATGTGTGGTTTATTACTTATCCCCACTGTGAATTGTGCAGGTACTGAAACCCGGATGTTTTGCTTCGATAAAGCATCTTGCAAGTTTACGTCAATCGATAATGGCGTTAAGTCAAGGTACTCGAAATCTTGAATTACTGGCCATACAAAAGCTGCTCCACCGGCATAACATTTAGCGGAAGCTTCTCCTCCAGTCTTACCATAAACGACAAGTATTTTATCCGAAGGACATCGCTTGTAACGAGTAAGAAATAAAACAACGCATAAGAATAGAACAAAGATAACAAAGCCTATTCCAATTAAAATTAAGTCCATAAATTGAGTTTAAAGGTGATAAATTATATGTTTAATTTTGGGCTTTAAGCCCAAAGTTTATTCAGGTTTTACAATAACATAGTTATCGTCAACATCAACAACTAAAACAGAAGTTCCTGTAGGGATTTCATCGTTGTTCAATGATTTTCCTTTGAATTCTTTCATGCTTTCATTAACAACGACTTGCACAATGCCTTCGCCATCAATAGGGATTTTCAAATACACTTTTCCCATTTTGTCCAATGTGTCTTCTATAGTATAGGTGTTGAACTCGGTTTGCTTTATTAAAAAGTCGAGTAATTTCGATAAGAGATAGACAATCACTATCCCCACTACAACTCCCAGAGTTATAGAAACGGTGTTGGACTGATTATATATCAAGCAGATTCGAATAACCCAAGTAGATACAGAAACAAAGGTCAAAATACCTTTGACTAAACCTAATCCGCCGCCACCATCCGTGTCAGAATCACCTCCTAAATCAAGATCAAGATCAAAATCAAGACCTCCGAGTAAAGAAAGTAAAAGCATGACAATCATAAGACCGCCAGAAAAAACCGAGACCCAAAAAAGAATGCCAAGAATAGTCATAGTAAGAGTTTTTGCTACAGTACGCTTTCAAAATATATTGTAATCGGCCTGTATAAACACTAACGAATATCTACTTGGATAATGTTCCCTGATGGTTTTTGATTCGTCGAGTATCCATCCAGACTTATCGATAAATATAGGAAATAGTAGCAAATTAGCTTAGCATTCCTTCCCTTGTCTTGATAATTAATAGAATTTTTAAATAATATTATTCTTTTCATGCAGCGTATTAAAATAGGGTGGTAATTATTAGATGTATAAGTTAACCAAAAATTCTATAGTATGAAAAATTCTTGGATATGTTTATTGTTTGTTATTCTGTTCGTCTCTTGTGAAAAAGAAATCGTTAATACTGCTGGCCCAGTAATAACCCCTCCTAAATTAAGCACTATTTCGCAAGGTGACGCAGACTTGAATCGATTCTTTTATGAAGATGATCTGTTAGTGCTGATGGAACAAGGTTTTTATAATTATGATCCCGATACAGATTCTTCATGGTATTCAGTTAATTCAACATTTTTCGATTATGAAAATGGGAAATTATCAAAAGTTACGAGAGGTTCAAAAGAGATTCTTATTTCATATGCAGGAGATGATATGTTTATTAATGACTTTCATCATGCTAATGCTTTTGATAATCACACATTGATATTTAAAAATTACAAAAGCAAGGAGGATTTTCAAATTTGGATGCAAGATGCTTTTGGACTTATTTATGTAATGGTAAAAGCAAATTTCGATGATGCTGGAAATTTTACATATGCAACGGATTTAGATGGTGTAGATATAGAGGAAAGTTATCCAGGAGTGTATTATTTAAGTCAATATTATGGAACACATAGCTACATCGATCAGCTTCATTTCGCAAAAGCATTTCCGTTAGAAGTTCAATTGTTTTTATATCAGAAGCCTTTTAACTATAGTATTGATGAAGTGGATTGGTCTTATAAAACAACAAGTTATTCTTACGAATTTAATGATGAAGGTTTACTGAAAAAGTCGCAAGCTATGACAAAATGGGATGCAGGTTCTGAGCACATTTTTCCTGAAAAAGTTTATTTTTATGAATAACACATCTTATTTAAATTCATGATTAGTCAATCGCTCATAAAACGTTGTTTACGAAATGATAGAGTAGGGTATCAAGAATTGTATATCAAGACTCTTCCTTGGATCATTAGTTTGTGCAGAAAGTACAATGTTCATGATTCCGATATGGAAGATGTAATTCAAGAGATTTATAGTCAATTGTTTGTTTCATTAAAGAAGTATAAAACTGACAAAGGCTCTTTCAAATCTTGGTTTATAAAACTAGCTATCAATACGATTTTTAAATCATTTCGAACAAAAAAAATCAAGGTCATTTCTATTGATTCTTTAGAAAAAGCTTTTCAAGCTTCTGAAGAGAATGTGGAGGATATCCAATTATTGAATATAGCTTCTTTAGTAAATGAATTGCCTCTTGGTTATAAAACCATTTTCAATTTATCAGTTGACGGTTTAGATCACGGTGAGATTTCTGAATATCTAGGTATTTCGAAATCAACATCTAGATCGCAACTGGCAAGAGCAAAACAAATGTTGAGAATCAAATTACAAGCATTAAACACAAAAAGATCATGAGTTCATTAAATAATAGAGATTTGGAAAGATTTTCTTGGGAAAAAATGGCGCCAGGAATAGATGAGAAGATGAAAAAGAAGAAGAAACGAGCATTCTTTTTCAAACTTTTCATTAGCCTTTTATTGGTGTTTGTGATTGTTGGAATTTCGACTGTGGTATGGTATTCTATGGAAAATCATCAGGATGAAAATAGATTAGAAGCGACCACTAAAACGGAAGATTATGCATATGGAATTAATTGTGAAGAACAAGAAGAATTGGATAAGGAAGAGAAACACATAGAAGCTCAATTATTTGTAAAACAAGAAACCAATGATGATTTAAGTAATGAACGAAGAGCATTGGTCGATGATAATTCTTTTGGGTTAAACCCAAATAAAAATGTTGCAAAAAAGAAAGATAGTTCGTCTAGAGTAAACATCAATATGAATAATTCATATGAATCAAATACTACTGTATCCAAAGAATTATCAGTGAAGGATAAAGTCTCTTTTGATAGAAAAAGTAGTGAGAGTGTAATCAATTTTAGAGGGATTTTAAACGATTCTTCTAGAATTGATTCATTTAAAATTGTCAATGATTCACTTCTTAAGACTTGGGAAATAAATTTCTATAAGCATAAATATGTAATACAAAAGATTGCAGGAATTGACATGATTCCAATGAAACAATTACGCAGGCGTCAATCATTGGAGATTGCATATAATACGAATTACTTGACGAAGCATCCACATGAAGCTCGAATAGGAAATGGTCTGAGTTTAGGTTATTCCATACGATTGAAAGGAAATCATTACGTGGGTTTTGAGTATAAATATCAAAGATTAAGGTATGATTTTATAAGTTCAATTTATGAAATAGACAGCGAGAATGTACATCAAATGTATAATTTACCATTATTCTATTCGTACAAAAAGAGTATCGCTTCGACTGCTTTTTCTATGGAAGTAGGAGCCAATATTAATATTTTCAGACAGTCAACAGGGAAGATAAGTGCAATTGGCAATGAACTTGCAATTATAGATATTCAGGAAGAAAATTATTTTCGAAATCCTGTTGGAACATCTTTGATAGGTCGAGTAAAAGTTGAACAATATCTTATGAATTCGATAGGTGTGTTTGCTAGACTAGGAGTAGATTGGACACCAAATAATTGGTATAAGAATGATAATTATACAATTAGTCCAGTCATTTATAATTTGGATTTTGGGACGTATATTTTGTTTTGATCTTTGTGATAATAGTCTGAGTACAGTTAATGCAAGAATAATTTTGCATTTTTGGAATACAAAGAATCTATTATGCTAAAACTCAAATTCCCTTCTGCCCAAACGATTTTATTTATTATAGCTGGCTTAGTTGCTATTATGACTTGGTTGGTTCCAGCCGGGAAATATGATTCCTTGATGTATGATAAGTCATCTAATTCATTCACACGTACAAGTATCGATACAAGCTATTCATTAGCAGCTACACAAGCAACACTTGATGATCTTAATATTGCGATTCCACTTAAGAATTTTACTGATGGAGGAATCTATAAAGCAATAGGAATTCCAGGTACTTACACAAAAGTGGAATCAAACCCACAAGGATTTTTCGAATTTATTAAGTCACCTGTAAAAGGTATAATCGCTACTGCTGACATTATATTTTTGGTGCTGATTATTGGAGGGTTGATAGGAATAATGAATAAGACAGGAGCTTTTGATGCAGGCATGTCTTGGTTAGCAAGTAGTTTAAAGGGAAAAGAATTTGTATTGATTATACTAACTACAACGTTGATCGCAATAGGAGGTACCACCTTTGGTTTAGCAGAAGAGACAATGGCGTTTTTTCCTATATTGATACCCATATTTCTTGTTGCGGGATATGATGCCTTAGTCGCGGTCGCCAGTATATTTATTGGATCAGCCATAGGAACAATGTGCTCTACCGTTAATCCGTTTTCCACGATTATTGCTTCTGATGCTGCAGGAATAAATTGGACGACTGGATTCTGGGGAAGGGTCTTTATGTTGATAATTGGCACGAGTATATGTATTGCTTATATATTACGTTATGCTGAAAAAGTTAAAAAAGATCCATCGAAATCATTAATCTTTTCGGAAAAGAAACGTATTGAAAAAATGTTCCTTCGTACGAATGAAAATGGAGGAAAAGAACTTAAGTTGACGAATAAATTAAGGGCAATATTAGTAGTTTTTACTTTGTGTTTTGTAGTTATGATAGTAGGTGTGTCAAAGTTGGATTGGTGGTTTGTTGAGATGACGACGACCTTTTTGGTCGGTGCAATTATCATAGGATTCATAGCGCGGATGAAAGAGGCTGATTTTTTGGAAGCTTTTACAAAAGGCGCAGGGGATTTACTAGGTGTTGCATTTATAATAGGGATAGCGAGAGGAGTTAGTATATTAATGGATGATGGCGTGATAAGTGATACGATGTTATACTATGCGAGTGGAATGACAGAAGGAATGAACAAGGGATTATTCGTGAATGTGATGTTAGTCATCTATTCCGGATTATCATTTTTTATTCCATCATCGTCGGGAATGGCAGTACTAACTATGCCTATTATGGCACCCTTAGCAGATACAGTAGGAATAGGGCGAGAGATGATTGTAAATACGTATCAATATGGAATGGGAATCTTTTATTTCATTAATCCTACGGGTTTGATATTAGCGAGTTTGGCGGTAGTGAAAGTAGGATTTGACAAGTGGTTAAAATTTATATGGCCTTTGTTTTTGATATTGGTAGTTACGACTATGATTGTGATGACGGTATTGGTTTATGTTTTTTAATTAATAATGAGGTAATTAATAATGAGTAATACCGGTGTGGTGTGGGAAAGTTATGTTTTTTAATAATCTACAATTAATGCTACGGTCATTGAGCGCGGTTGAAGTGAGGCGTTTTTTTAATGAATAATGAAGTAATGAATAATTAGTAATACCAGTGTTGTTTGGGAACGTTGTATTTTTCAGTAATCTAAAATTAATGCTAAGATCACTAAGCGCAGTCGAAGTGTGGTTTGGGAACGCTGTGTTTATTACTAATCTACAATGAATACTACGGTCACTGAGCGCAGTCGAAGTGAGGAAAATGCGAAATTATCATAATTTACCCCGTATCTGTTACAAAATATCACATAATTTGCCCCTTATTTGTTACAAATGATGTAATAAATTGCCCCTTATTTGTTACAAAATGAATTTCCTATTGTATTTTTACATTAAAATATGGTATGGTTTTCAAAAGGAAAATAGAGGAAAAGTTAAACGAATGGCGCGGTCAGAAAGGGCGAAAGCCACTGATTCTACGAGGAGCTAGGCAAGTGGGGAAATCAACATTAGTGAGAAACTTCGGTAAGTCATTTGATTATTATATTGAATTGAATCTTGAAAAAGGTTCTGATATAGCATTTTTTGAATCTTATGGAGATGATGTTTCTACTATTCTTGATTCGATTTTACTTGATAGAAACCTCCCCAAAGATTATGCTAATACACTTTTATTCATAGATGAGATTCAAGAATCAACGGAAGCCATCAAGTTACTTCGATATTTTCATGAAGAACTTCCCGATCTTCATGTTATAGCAGCGGGCTCATTATTGGAATTTGCGATAAATAAAGTTTCATCGTTTCCTGTTGGAAGAGTCGTTCAGCTTGCGATACATCCCATGGATTTTGAGGAATTTTTAATGGCTTTGGGCGAAGAACAGGCTTTGAAATATCTAAATACAATTCCTGCTCCTGATTTTGCCATACCAAAGTTGATAGATCTTTTTCATGAATACGCAAGGGTAGGAGGTATGCCCGAGATTGTTAAAAATTATGTTCGGAATAATAAATCCTTAGTTCCTTTACAAGATGTATATTCTAGTATTTGGGATAATTATTTAGACGATGTAGAGAAATATTCAACTAACGATACCCAACGCACAATCATAAGACAAATACTTCAAGCTGCTCCTCATGTAAGAGATAGAATTACGT
>CAZMKA010000055.1:14083-20192 GCA_964566605.1 uncultured Saprospiraceae bacterium
GAACAGGTTACAAGTCAAGAGAAGTTTCTGAATGCATGAACATGTTGGATTTGTCAAAATTGATACGCATTATTCATCCTACGACTTCTATTAATTTACCAATTTCAACAGAGATGAGACGTAAACCTAAAATTCAATTTCTAGACACAGGTTTATTAAATTATGCAGCGGGTATTCAATCTACAATGATTCAAGTAAAAGATCTTAATTCCTTATACAAAGGTTATATTGTAAATCATTTAGTGAATCAAGAATTGATTGCACAAGAAACGAATGTACGTTATAAACCACATTTTTGGGTACGTGAAAATGCGAATTCGAATGCAGAAGTTGATGTTGTGATTAAGCATAAAGAATTGGTAATTCCTGTAGAAATAAAATCGGGTGCAAAAGGAAGTCTGCGTTCACTTCATGAATTTATAGACCGAACGAATCACAATACAGGAATTAGGCTATTAGCGAATAACATCTTAGTAGAGACTTCTAAAACGAGAACGGATAAAGAATTCGCCTTATTGAATTTGCCGTATTTTCTTGCAAGTAAATTGGGTGAATATGTGGAGTGGTTTAGAGAACAATGAAGTAATGAAGGAATTAATAATGAGGTAATGAATAATTAGTAATACCGGTGTGATGTGGGAACGTTGTGTTTATTACTAATCTACAATTAATACAATGGTCACTGAGCGCAGTCGAAGTGAGGAAAACGCGAAATTAGTATAATTTACCCCGTATCTGTTACAAAAAATCATACAATCTACCCCTTATTTGTTACAAATCCCTTTTTAAATCTTCAATGATAAGTGAAAGAAATCCTTAAAAACAGGCTTTTTGAAGAATGAAATAATACTCTTTTCAAATCTACTAGGAATTGAAAACTCTGAGAAACTTCCATCCTTTAATAACAAAAGAAGTCTAGATTGTATTTCATTGCTATTTATATCTGAAGTTGTCCTTATTTGTTGGATTTTAATACTTCTTATTTCATCTAATTTAACTCCAGCGCATACCTGCCTTTGATTGATGTTTAATCTTAAAACAAGACCATTTTTTAGCAGCTCGAAATTCACGAAAGCCATTTCCCCTTCAGTTTCTCTACATACACTATCGAAAATATCTACACCACCAATGTATACTAACTTTGTAGATCCTGTCCCTTTTAAAAGTAATTTTCCTTTACTAGAAAATGCTCCTCCGAAAGCTTCGATTTGCTTTTTACTTAATAAGCCGTTTTTAGTAGTAGGGAAGTGTTGCATTTGCAGATATAATTAAAAAATTAAATTCGTTCCCTTGATTGAATAGAATTGTAACTATATACTTTTAATAAGTGATAAAAATATATCTGAAGCTAAATCGGAATCGATAACTTGTTTAGTAAAAGGTTATTTATTTTGCATCTAATTATTCAATCAGACCCCTAAATAAAATATTTATTGAATCTCTTGAATTTATGGACTTTCTGTATAATAGAAATGAAGTACTACAAAATTCAGGTTGTTGAATTTCATCACTTTTACTTTCGTCATATGATTCAAATGAATATCTAACATCTTTGTAATAAGAGTATTGAAAATAAGGCTCGCTTTCCCAATAAAATAAATTTCCTTCATCCAAATAATCTAATGTTACTCCTTCAAAAATATCGTTTACTGCAGGAATATTAATATATAATTTATAACTCAGATCGGGGTTGATCTCAAGTAAAAAGGAATCTTCAGGACTTATATTTATTGGACTAAATTTTACAGAAGTATAATAAGGATTTCCATTATTTTCTTTTTTTGTGTAAAAATCACAAGTTCTAATTTCAAATTTCGTGAAATCATTTACCGTTTTACAATCTGAAAATGGATCATCTTCTTCCATAATATCGACCATTGCACTGTTGTTGCATGAAATAAGAAAAAATCCGATAAAAAAACAGTATATTATATTATTCATTTTTAATTATTAATTTATTCGTAAAGTTATTAATTCGGACTATATATATCCCATTTGATAAATTAAAATCTGTTAAGTCAAGTTTTATGTTTTTTTGTAAATTATAATAATTCTCACTGAAAATCAATCTTCCATCAATATTTGTGATTGCAATACTATTAATATTAAAGTCAGCTTCAATCTGGAATTCTTGAATAAATGGATTTGGATGTATTATAGTATTGTTATTTACATTATATAAATCAACTTTAACCCTACTTTCTATTGAAGATGTATCTTTAAAAGTGTACAACGTCATATCAATTAAACAATCAGCTTCCTCCAGTCCATCAAGAAAAACTTGGTCAGCTGGATAACTAAACCTTTGAGGAACTCCACTTGGTTCAAAAAAAATAAATTCGTCTCTAACCATAGGATTCGGAATACATTCCCGACAAGTACTAATGACATAGTATTCATTCTCTTTTATTGTATGAGGTGCCATAGGTTTAACTTTATAAGTTTTAATGGGCATTTCTGCTTCATATAATATATAATCAGGATCTGAATTACAATGATAATTGGCAATACACTCTTCAGTGAATCCAACTATTTCTCCAATTCCTTCACCATTACAGAATTGATTTTCATTAGGATTACAAATTGGAGCGTAAATTTGTTTTCCAAGCAATAAGTTATCATCTATAAATTGAGGAGGTAACATTTCAGCATCCCAAAGACATCCTGGATTTATACTACAGTTGATATAACTATTAAATTGTGAAGGTGATTGATTGAAAAATTCATAATAATTCCCATTCTGAAAAATTTCTATTGTTTCTTGATTACCATTTCTATCAGTAATGTAAAGAATACCAGATCCACAAGGATCTGTATCAATGTTAGGTTCAAAAATCCAAGAAATGTAATTAGGTGTACCCTGACAACTATTAGGTGTATTGTACGCATTAGGTACAGTGTAGCACGACGAGCAGTCTTGAGTATAACCTAAAATCACTTCTTTATATCCCTCCCATTGTTGAGGTAATAACCCTGAATAGCCGAAATATGCAATTTCAGCAGTAGGGGTATAAAAAAAATCATTTTTGATAACAAAGTTTCCATCCTCTGTTACTATGAAAGGTAATTTTTTCCATAAATCGTTAAATTGAATAGTATAAGAGTTTGGACCGCTTAAAACTCTGTATCTTGTTTTTTTACCTAATTTATATGCCATTTCTACTACTGTAATTTCACTATTTATTCCTGCATTTGGCCAATGAATATTTATAATTTCTTTCTCATAATTCCATAAAAACCACCATGGGGGATTATATTCTTTGATAGTTACATCAATATTATATCCTGAACAATTAGAAGGGAAATCAAATAAATCAGTCACATTATTGTCATATTCTTTTGAGATATTTATAGATTCGGTTTGACGTTGACCACATTCATCAGTAACAGTCACAGAAAATGTTCCAAAATTATTTGGCGTGCTAAAGATAGTAGTTGCTGTTTCATCTCCATTATTCCATAAGTAGCTATATGGCTGAATACCTCCATTTGCTTGAACAGTTAAAGAAATTGCATTTGTATCATCATCGAAACCTATTCCACTTAGAGGTATTCCAATTTCTAATGGTGTTGCTAATACAAAATTGCTGTAATTTTTTTCAATAAAACAACCTATCGCATCTGTAACTGTTAAGATGTATTCTTGATCTTTATCTACTATAATAGAAGGTGTAATTTGCCCGTCGCTCCATAAATAGCTGTAAGGTTCAAGTCCTCCATTTACATGAGCTATTAATTCATTATTTTCAAATATACAATCTTCATTACCTAAATTTAATTCTTCATATTCATTTTTAAAACATTTTTCATCATAACATGTCTCCGTCCCATTTATCAAGCAATATTCTTCATTGACTGGAACTGTTACATATTGCCAATTTGGGTTGTTGTTAGTTAAATATTTATATGTTGCAAATACTTCGTTATCAATACATGAAAAATATTCAGGAGAATAAAAGGGTGTAGTTATTGATGGGTCAAGTGATGTTATATATAAAGAATTAGAGTACTCACAGGAATTTTCATTATTTGTTATAGTATATGAATAACTACCAACTTCATCTACTGTTATACTTGAACCAACTGATCCATTGCTCCAGTTAACATCAAATTGACTATATGTAGTTATTGTAAGATTTATTGTTGCATCTTCATCAATACATATTTCATCAAAATCTTCAATTACACTATAATAGTCATTTGTAAGTTGTAACCCAGTCAATGTTTTACTACACCCTGCATTTTCATCATTAATTATTAGTAAATAATCATCAGCTGATAAATTACTAAACAAAGGAAAATTACTATATTCATGATATCCATCTCCTATCAACTCATAAGTATATATAGAGTTAGGTTGAATATGTTCGAAAGCTATTTCACCGAAACTCATACCTTCACAAGTAGGAGTGATTATTACATTTCCTGGAATGTGGCATACATCATTGATATTAACACACTCTATTAATTCACAATCATTAAAGTCTGTTATAGTCACACAATATTCTCCGGGGTCTATATCAAATAAATGCTGATCATTTATATTTGTATTATTGACAGATGGACCTGACCATTCATAAATGTAGGGCTTTTGACCTAAACTAACTACTGGAGATATCATACCCCCAATATCATTTGTTACATCGGTATGTTCCATTTCTACCTCCATAGGGTTTTATACCCATAGTAAAAATTAACTCAGTCAATAAATCTCCGTTAAAATGAAACATTCTAAGTCTATATTGACCTGGACTTATATTTTCAAGATTTCTTTCAGTTGAAATAGTTTGATTAGGATTGTTATTTAGATCATTCCATATATAAAGATGATCTCCTTTTTCTCCTAATATAATTTTTCCATTAGCTAACCCGCATGTAGAATTGTCAATGGATTTTTCTCCAATTAAACAAGGGGCAATTTGAGGAATATATAAATCAGCAAAATTTACGGTTCCTAAAGCATCTGTTATAGTCACACTATATTCTCCGCTATGTTTATTTTCTATAAATGAAGTTGTTTCGCCTGAGCTCCATTGATATTGAAATGGTGCTTCGCCATCTTCCATAAATGCATTTGCATACCCATCATAAGGTGCTGATGTTTTACAATTTGGTATAACATTGGTTGAAATGATTTCACTGTAAGTATTATTATCGATACTTATTTCAACACATTCTTCTTTAGAGCAGACTTGATTTGAAATTGTAACACAGTATTGGCCTGAAAATAAATTTATAGCAAATGATTCTGTTAAATCTTCATCATGTGACCATTCATATGAAAGTTGGTCATCCGTTTCGATTTCAATTTTTCCATCATTATTATATAAAGAAGAACTATTAGTAACATCAATAGTGTAAATCGGTAAATTTTCATCAGGAGTAATGATAAAAGGACGCTCTAATTCGCAGTCATCTAAATATAATTTAACGATATAATTTCCATGCGATAAGTTTTCAAATGAAATATTTCGATTTGTGATTTCTTCTATAAAAATTTCGTTATTACTTTCTATCTTAAATAACTTAGAAGGTATATTCGCTGGGTAATAATTTTTTATAGAATAGTTTAATGATCCCTTGGAATCACAGCTTTCACCATTTATTTCTACGTTTTCTACAATAGTACTAAAATTATAAGTGCTACAATCACAATAAATAAATTCTGATAAATAGGCTGTAGCGCAAGTTGCATCAGTAATGGTTACATGATATAATCCTTCATTCAAGTTTTCGATAGATATTGTATTGGATCCATTAGACCAATTGTATTCAAGTGGAGCTTGAGCATTATTGGGATAATTTAATTGAACACTTAGAGAACCGGTAGAACAAGAATTATCTAGTGCGTTAGTTTTGTTAATAACAATATCTTGAGAAAAGACAAAAGAAAGTGATAAAGTAAAGATGATGGCTAAAATTGCTTTCATGACAAATTTTTATTTTAATGTGTTTCAACAATCATGCCATATTGTTTCAAATTGCTAGTAGTATTATTTTTATATATTAAATTTTGTTTTAATATGATTCTTTATTAAATTTGTCAAAAATTATTTGCCAAATGAAACTTTTAACAAACGCACTAGCTTTAATCCTTTTATTTTTATTA
>CAZMKA010000056.1:0-1368 GCA_964566605.1 uncultured Saprospiraceae bacterium
CTCCTGCACTTGTTGTACCAGCTGCACCATCAATATCTTTTTGTAAAGAAATTAAACCATCAAATTTCCCAGATGCTGCTAATGAAGCTTGTTCAGCCCAAGTTGAAGGATTAATAATTTTATACTTATCACCATGACTATCTAAAATCTGTCTCAGTTCATTATGAGATTTCCCTGCTAAATCAGACCAAGTTTTTACACCTGCATCATGAAGTACAGATTCCATTTTAGGTCCGATACCTTCTATAATTTGTAAATTATCAGATTTCAAACCACTATAAACTCCAGTTCCTTTAAGAGCCTCAGCTTTAGGTGCTGGTGGTTTCGGTGTTTCTTTAGGTTCAGAAGTTAAGCTACTAGTAGCTGCACCTGCTGCAAAACCTGAAGCTACATTACCTAGATTAGCACTTGATTTCTTGCTTTTTAAACAAGCATCTAAATCGGCTTGTACTCCAGAAAGGCTTGCTTGTGCTTCTTTAGCAACACCTTGAGCTGTGGATAGATCACCTTCTACTTTAGCTCTTGCACTTTTACAATCTGCATAATCTGCTTCCAATTTCGCATGCTTCTTAGAAAGACTATTATACTTTCCTTCCATTTCAGCATACATGTCTTTCCATTTTTTCATCCAAAAATAGCCCATCATGAATCCAAGAAATCCTGATAATAACCAAGGCAAAATACACCAAGGAAATCCGCAAAAATCGATTATATATATCATTGTGTTTTGTTTTATTTATTTTAAAATTTCTAATTCAGTTCTTCTGTTCTGTGCTTTACCTCTATTAGTAGTGTTAGGTACTTCTGGTTGAGTTTCACCTTTAGAAAGTGTTGTTATCTTACTTGAACTAACGCCTTTACTTACTAAATAAGCTTTTATTATATCAGCTCTTTTCTTACCTAAAGACATGTTATAATTCGCATCACCATCGGAATCTGTATGTCCTATCAGTCTAATTTTTTCGCCAGATTTCTTAACTCGACTAGCTACTTTATTTAAATAGTTTTCAACACTAGCATCACTCAATTTATCAGTAGAATTATAAGGGAAACGGATATTAACTTTTCCATCGTCAGTCTCTTCGACAAGAGCTGGTTTTGCAGAAATAGTTTTAAATGAAACACCTTGGAATCGATTATCCTTGTCAACTTCTTTTGAAGAAACGATACCTTTTAGCATTGTCCGATTTTTATCGAGACCCAATGCAATTCTTGCAGCATCAGCTCTTGCTTCACCCATATTCTGAAATCCGTCAGGTGCAGCTTCATCTTTGGTATAATAACCAGTAATTTCCATCTGGTCATCACCTTTAAGTCGACCAAGTAATGAATTTTTGTAATTGCCCCAGGTATCACCTAAATAGGCTT
>CAZMKA010000056.1:1378-19740 GCA_964566605.1 uncultured Saprospiraceae bacterium
GTATAGGACCTTCTACAACTTTGGTATCAGCTGCATTGGCAATAGGTGGGGATTCTGAAACTTGTTCAGATTGAGAAGTGCTTTTTTTTGCTTGACAACAATCAGTGCTAATGGAATGCATCCACCAGCCACAAATTAGCCATAGTATGAAAAACACTAAAGATAATAATCTCATACAGAATAGTTTTATTCTCATGGATAAAGAGAGAAAACCTTTAAGAAGTGTTGAAAACTATAAAGTATAAAATGAATATAAATAGACTGCAAACTGTATACCTCAGTTTCAGCTGAATGGTAATGCATTCAGTTAGTTGTTCGTTCTATTATTAAGTTCAAGTTTTACCTGATAAATTATTCAATTTAATCAAAAATGGTAAAATAAGACAACTAGATTAAAAAATTGGTGAAATTGACACCGAAAAATAAGCTACCTTGTTGCCCTTCCCCTCGTTATCAATAAGATTTTTTGAAAAAAATAGATAGATAATTAAGTAACAACATAACTTTCGAAAATTATATATCGAATTATAAATTATTTAATATCTAATCTATTGTATTAATCGAAATTTACGAAAAAAAAGTTCCCCAGAAAGAATAAAAACTAAGTATTAACTTGATTATTGATAAAAAACAAGAAAAATCTAGCTTTTAATCATGTTTCTGGCATCTTGCAAAATATATTCTTTCCAGTCATTAACATTGATTTTCATGATAGTTTGCTTGTTAGTAACAGCAGTATCATTGAGTTTCATAAACCCAATTACAAGAGCCCATGCATTTAGATAAATAACCTGAGGCTTTTCTCTAGGGCGAATACTTCCATCTGTAATGCCTCTTTTTATCTCTTTAACAGTTAAATCAATGGGAATTCTTTGTATTTCTTGTACTTTCTTGTAGTAAACACTGTCCTTCATTCCTTCAGTCAATTTATCAAGTTCTTTTCCATGACCTGTTTGACGTACAAATGAGAAATAATTAAGCATAGCTTCACTATAAATATAATTAGTTTCAGAAAAGTCCATAAAAGAACCCATAATTTTCATTACAGTTTCTAATCCATTTTGACCTTTGGATTCAAGAATTACACTATTATATAAATCAACTAACTTTTGATAAGCTCTGAAAGTTATTGCCATGTACAAGTTCTCCTTGGAATTAAAATAAAAGTATATTGTCCCTTTACTTATTCCAAGTTCAGCTGCAATATCTTCCATTTTAGTATTTTCATAACCTCGATTGGCGAATACTTTTTCTGCAACATTTATGATATTAGCCTCTTTAAGTGCTCTTTTATCTATCTTGTTCATTGCACAAAAGTAGGAATTTATACTAACAGTTATGATAGGATTTAAACATTGTAAAAATAATATAATTCAATGTTTCCAATAGCTTGTACCTTTATAAAAAAGGAAGAGGGCAATTCATAAAGTAAATTATAACTTTATGAAATACCCTCACCTATCAAACAAAATCAAAAATCCGTACTATTTAAAGAAAATATACTCTCCACCATCAATAATCGCTTTCGCTATTTTCCTTCTTGACTCCACTACATTTATCGCTGGATAAGCAGTAAAACGTTGAATGCCCATGCTGAATATTTTGTGCAAATCACCAGAGGCGAAACTACTCACAGCATCAAGAGCATTTTTAGCTATTCTTGCATTGGAATCGTGCATATAAACTTTCAATGCTTCTTCTATCAGATTAGCATGTTCATGTCCTTGTTCTTTTAGTTTCTGAACCCTCAGTAACATGGATTCACAATTAAAAGCGTCAATAATTATATCCGATACAAACGTTAATAACATTTGTTCGTTTTTAAGATTTAATTTCCCTTCCATTTGTTCCTTTGCAGCTGCACCTGCAACCATCAAAACAACTTTTTTAAAATCTTCAACTGCTTTTATTTCTTGAGCAAGAGGTGTTGAAAGGTTGGTAAATTTAGGCATGCTTTTAAGCTCTTTTTGAACTTCCCAAGCTGGACCAACTATATCCAATTTGCCTTTCATTGCACGCTTTAAAATCATATCTACAATCAGTAGACGGTTGATTTCATTTGTACCTTCGTAAATTCTAGTAATTCGATTATCTCTATATGCACGAGCTGCACCATATTCTTCACTAAATCCTATTCCACCATGAATCTGTACATTTTCATCTACGGCATAACTTGCAGTTTCACTACCAGATACTTTTATAATTGAACATTCGATTGCATATTCTTCGGCAGAAGCTCTTTTTGCTTCACCATAAGAAACACCATCAGCTTGTAAAACTTTTGAATACTTTTGCATAAGGTCACTCGTACGGTATACACTTGATTCCACTGCTAATGTCCTAATAGCCATTTCTGCAATTTTATGTTGGATGGCTCCAAAATTAGATATAGGTTGCTTGAATTGAATTCTTTCATTAGCATATTTAACAGCCATTGAAATAACTGATTTTGTTCCACCTGTGCACATTGTACCTAATTTGAATCTTCCTATATTCAAGGTATTAAAAGCAATCAGATGACCTTTGCCTATCTCTCCAAGGACATTGTCTACAGGTACTTTTACTTTCTCAAAATATACTTGTCTAGTGGAAGAACCTTTTATACCAAGCTTATCTTCTTCTTCCCCCAAAGTCATACCTTCACACGGACCTTCAACGACAAAACCAGTAAACTTATCACCATCAACTTGAGCAAAAACAATAAAAACTTTTGCAAAACCGGCATTACTGATCCACATTTTCTGGCCAGTAATTTCATAATGTTTTCCATCAGATGTTAGATGTGCAACTGTTTTTGCTGAAAGCGCATCACTTCCACTACTTGGTTCAGTCAAACAATAAGCTGCTTTCCACTCACCTGTTCCAAGTTTTGGTAAATACTTCTTTTTGTGATCTTCAGTACCATAATATAAAATAGGTAACATACCTATTCCAGTGTGAGCAGCAAGAGTAGTATTAAAAGACCCCATAGGACCTAAGACATCACTAATTAGAGTATTAGTATTTTCATCAAGTTCTAATCCTTCATATTCTTCAGGCATATGAGCAGCTAGTAAACCAAGCTCGCCTATTACCTCCATTAAATCAGACGAAATGTTATTTTCTTGTTTTTCAATTTTCAACTTATTGGGTTCAATATGTTGATTAATAAAAGATCTTGCGACATCCATAAACATAGCCTGCTCTTCATTACGATTCTCAGGAACAAATGTCTCAGTTGTCTTTTGGATAAGAAATTCACCACCTTTAGTTAGTCTATTTTTTTCTAAAACTTGTGACATAGCAAATATATTTAATATGAAATGAAATGGGATATATCGTTTATTATTCTTGGGTATTAGGATAAACAATGCGAATATAAGCCGTTTTTTGACTTAAAGTCAAATTTTTAATAATATTTTTTGACTTAAAGTCAAAATAAAGTTTTGTAAGACTAGATCAGCTACTATAATATCACATAAAACACAGTAACAGATTGTTCATATTGAAATATTTATTAATATGAAATAGTTGAAATGACTATTGTAAGCAATTCACTTTCAACCTGTTGGGGGAAAATTTAAAAATATCTTCTAAAAATTGGAACGAAAACAAATTTCATTACACTAATAAGAAACATAAGTAATGAAAAAAGTAAACGAAATGAAGTGTAGTGGATACTACATGATTGAGAGTTTGGCATGTGCCCGAAGTTGTTATTTTGAAAACAATAAGGAGGTAATTAGATTTAAATCCTTATTTAAGAGGTATATGTCGAATTATGTAGAGATTCATAAGATGTATTTATCAAGTGAAGGATACCAGATTTTAATTAGTTTGAAGGCTACAAATAAGATAAAGCAGAAATATGTGATTAATTGCAAGAGAAAGGAAAAGGCTATTAAAAGTGAATATATAGAAGAGCCATGGAGAATAATAAGTGAGCAGATGCGGATATTTGGGAGTGTATATGCAAAGTGGGTAAATAAAGAGCGAGACAGGAGTGGTGGGTTAGTTAAAGAGCGATATAACAGATATTATTTTGATAGTAAAGCTGAATTTAGCGAATTTGTATTGGAAATGGATAAAGGGAAGGAAGTGAAATCTCAGCGAAATGTGAGATATGAGGTAGGTTTAAAATGGATAAGTGGGGTAAATTGGTTGATTGTTCGGGGAGTTGGTTTTGTGGAATCGCTTATGAGTTCTACGTTTCAGAATTACGTAGTAGGAAATTTAGTAGAATTAACCCTATTACTCCACTCAAAATCACCTTAACCACAAAATAACATAGCACACTTCATTCTTGCGCCTAAAAACTCATGATTCCCCCTCTAAACTCTCAAAAAAATCATAGCAGTTTTGCCTTAGATTCATCTCGTAGTATACGGAATTGAAAACTCTTTGCCCATTATTAAAATATAAGTCCTTTTTTTATTAATTTTTTGAATGACAGAAACTAACTGGTTGAGCCTAAAATTCATATTCAATCCCCCATCTCCTCTCATTATAACAATCTAAGTTTTCCCATTTCTTCATCTCACAATCTTTAGAACCTAGTTATAATTCATATTCATTTATCACTTCGCAGGTAAAACCTGGGTCCTTACTTCACCAAATCCTACTCGCTTTCCTCCTTTCTCTGCAAACCCTCGCATCGTAACTGTATCCATATCATTGATAAATACTCTTGTTGTCCCATCTTTCATCTCTACAGGCTTACTCCCTGCCCATGCTATTTCCAACATTGATCCATATGAATTTTCGTCTTTTCCCGATATTGTACCCGAGCCCATCATATCACCTATGCGCATGTTACATCCATTTATCGTATGATGCGCTAATTGCTGAGGCATACTCCAATACATATATTTGAAATTCGACTTACAAACTATCTGTTCTTTACCATTTTCAGGTGTAATTCCCACTTCAAGATTAATATCAAAATTATTATTTCTATCCGTTTGTAAGTAAGATAAAACTTCAGGTGTCTGCTCAGGACCCTTTACTCGAAATGGCTCCAATGCCTCCATTGTTACTACCCACGCCGAAATCGAAGATGCAAAACTCTTCCCCAAAAATGGACCAAGTGGTACATATTCCCACTTCTGAATATCTCTAGCTGACCAATCATTGAACAATACCATTCCAAAAATATGATCCATTGCATTCCCTACTGATATTGTCTCTCCTAATTCCGTATTTTTTCCTACAATAAATGCAGTTTCAAGTTCGAAATCAACTCTTCCCGAAGCTCTGAATACTGGCAGTGTCTCACCTTTGGGCAATACCTGACCGTTCGGTCTATGAATCGACTGCCCGCTTACTATAATCGAACTTGCTCTTCCATGATAACCCACAGGAATGTGACGCCAGTTTGGTAACAACGCATTTTCAGGATCCCGGAACATTTTTCCTACGTTCGTAGCATGCTCCATACTTGAATAAAAATCTGTGTAATCACCAACATGAATAGGTAAATGCATTTGGGCGTCAGCCCGATTAATAAATAATTCCTTTTTATCAGCTAAAGGTGAAGTATCACTTTGAAGCCAAGATTGAACGTCAGTTCTTACTTTTTTGGTTATGGGTTTCCCCAAAGCAATAAAATCATTTAAAACTGAAGAACTAAAAACACTAGTATCAAAATCAAACACACCCAATGCCGCAACCGCAGCCATATCTAAAATATGGTCACCTATAGCTATTCCAACACGCGGATTATCACCTCCCAAAGAAAAGATTCCAAAAGGCAAATTATGAATAGAAAAATCTGAGTTACTTGGTATATTGATTATCATTTAGTTGTTGATTTATATTTATTGTTGAAAATTAATGCTTAATCCACGATTTGTAATACTTCCCATCATCTATTTTCATAGCATCTTCCGTTAGCATTAGTGGTTTAAACGTGTCAATCATTACAGCTAATTCAGCTGTTTCTTTTTTACCTATACTTCCTTCGTATGTTCCAGGGTGAGGTCCATGAGGAATTCCTGCTGGATGTAATGAAATATGTCCAGGACCAATATTAGTCCTACTCATAAAATCACCATCTACGTAGTATAACATTTCATCTGAATCAATATTCGAATGATTATATGGTGCTGGAATCGCTTTTGGATGATAGTCATAAAGCCTTGGACAAAAGGAACATATTACAAATGCACTAGTCTCGAATGTCTGATGGACAGGAGGTGGTTGATGAACTCTTCCGGTTATTGGTTCGAAGTTATGAATCGAGAAACCATACGGATAATTATATCCATCCCAACCTACAACATCGAAAGGATGCGAAGCGTAAACCATATCGTGAATAACCTGCTGCTTTTTGACTTTGATAAGAAATTCACCAGTCTCATCATGAGTTTCTAGATTTTGAGGTAACTTATAATCTCTTTCGCAATATGGTGAATGTTCTAATAATTGACCAAACCAATTTCTGTATCTCTTGGGTGTATATATAGGGTGAAAAGATTCTGCATAAAGAATTCTATTTTCAGTTGAGTTAAACTCAATTTGGTAAATCATTCCTCTAGGAATGATAAGATAATCCCCATATTCAAATTCTATACTCCCAAAAAGTGTTTTCAACTTACCTTCTCCTTTATGAATGAAAAGCATTTCATCTGCATCCGCATTCTTATAGAAATAATTAGTCATTGATTTTCGAGGAGCAGCCAATCCAACATGAACATCATTGTTCAACATCATAGTTTTTCTTGATTCCAAAAAATCATCTGTCGGTTCTACATCAAATCCAATAAGTTTTCTACTTGTCAAATTCTTTTCAACTGCAATCTTAGGTGAAACATCTGTTTGTCCCAGTATTTCTTTGACCATTGTTGGTCTGTTTATATGGTACAAAAGAGAGGACATTCCATCGAAACCTATTGTTCCGAATAATTGCTCATTATACAACTCACCATTAGGTTGTCGAAATTGTGTATGTCTTTTTGGAGGTATCTTTCCAAGCTTATGATATATTGGCATAGTACTATTATCTTAAATCAGAATCTCTGAATCCCAAATATCTAATAATTTAATTAGAAATTGGTTTTATAAAACTGGCATTATTCTTTGTAACTAATAAATGAAACTGTAATTGTTTTTTGGAAAGAAAAAGGGCTATTCTGTTTCTTCTATATTCGCTAGGTATTCTTCTCTTTCTAGCTCATAAAGAACAAGTAATTCAGGATCATTTTCTAATTGTACAGTCCCAGATTCCTTTAAATTTAATTTTTTCAATATTCGCTGAGAAGCTAAATTCTCTTTGGTTGTTATACCTGAAACTTTTGAAAGATTAAATTCCCTAAATGCTAAATCCAGCATTTTAGAGGCAGCTTCAAAAGCGTATCCGTTTTTTTCAAAAGTAGAATAAAGTGCATAACCTAAGTCTACTCCTTCCAAACCTTCTCTATCATATATACCACAAGTCCCTACTTTCACATTAGTTTCTTTTAAGTAAATTACATAGTTGCCAAATCCCAGTCTTTCAAACTGCGGTTGCATCTTCTTCTTAATATATTCCTTAGCTTTTTCAAGGTTATCTACTTTTCGATCACCTATATGCTGAATCCAAGACTCTGTATTAACTAGTTTATATATAAACGCTGCATCATTTAAACATACAGGTTTAAGATAAAGTCGATTTGTGAAATATATTATTTGTTCCAAAATTTAAATCTGGTTAAATGAGTCCTTTAGCCTTGATTTCTAAATACTTATTGATTGTGTCAATTGTTAAATTTTTAGGTGTTGTAAGAATAGAATAAATCCCATTCATTTTCAATTCTTTTACTATTTTATTTTTATCATAATACTGCTTTTCTGCTATCACTTTAGTGAACACTTTACGCATTTTATATGCAGGTTCATTAAGTAATTTTTTTAATTCTGTGTTACGAAAAAACACTACTACCAATAAATGTCTTTTAGCCAATATTCTTAGGTAAGGAAGTTGTCTTCGCATTGATGATACTGATTCGAAATTGGTAAAAAATAGCAAAAGACTTCTCCTTTTTACATTAACGTGAATAAAGTGCTGGAGAAGATCAATATTAGTTTCTTTATAGTTTGTTTTTTGAGCATAAAGGAACTCTTGAATCTTATACATTTGATTACTTCGACGGTTTGGAGGTAAATATCCACTCATCTTATTACTAAAGCTAATCACTCCTGCATTATCCCGCTTTTTTATCGCAATATTCGATATAACCAATGTTGCATTGATTGCATAATCAAGCAATGTCATGTTTTCAAAAGGCATTTTCATTGCACGCCCTTTATCAATAATACATATTATCGGTTGAGAACGCTGTTCTTGGTATTGGTTCACCATTAAATCATTACGCCTTGCCGTCGCTTTCCAATTAATAAATCTTGGATCATCACCTTGAACATATTCTTTGATTTGCTCGAATTCCATTGTATGTCCTATCCTTCTCATTTTCTTCAAGCCCATTTGATAACTTTTTTGGGCGAAAGCCGCAATTTCATACTTCCTTAACTGCAAATAACTTGGATAAACTGCGACGTCTTTATTCGAATCAAAAACGAATCTTCGCGAGAAAAACTGAATAGGCGATTTAGCGAAAATATTCAGCGACCCAAAATCATAAACACCTCTTTTTACAGGCTTAATTTGATAGGTCAACTTATCTGTTTGACCAGCTTTAACATCAATTTGCCATTTAAGGTCCCGACGCTGAAAAATAGGTGGAATTTCATCTACAATGGTTAAATCAGACTTGAACTCGTATTTGTTTTCAATAATAATTTCAACTGGATTATTATCACCATTACTAAAACGATCGGCCATAACCCGTTCTGCAACAATCCCTTTTTTAGAAAAAAGCTGTACAATATCGACAATAATCAAAACAACGAATAACGCAAGACCAAGCTGGCTAACGAAAAACAAAGGTTCAATCGTCCAGCTTAATAGGAAGGAAATAACAATCAACATTCCTGCATAAAACAGCCTTTTTTCAAGAAACAGATTTCGCATTAACGTGGAATATTAATTGATTTTATTACAGCAGAAACTACTTCTTCCGAAGTTGCACCTTCCATTTCTTTATCTGGTGTCAAAATAATTCTATGCGCTAAAACAGCATCTGCAATTTCATGAATATCCTCAGGTATAACGAAATCACGACCATTCATAGCCGCAATTGCTTTAGATCCTCTCATTAAAGAAAGTGAAGCTCTAGGAGATGCACCTAAATAAATATCAGGATGATTACGCGTTGTATGCACGATACTTGCAATATACTTCAATAGTGTTTGATCAATTTCAACTTTACTTACAAGATCTTTTAATGTAACAAGTTCTTCTACTGATAACGCTTTGTGCACGCTGTCAAGATCAGTCAGATTGTTTTTATTATGATGTAAATTCAGGATTTTCAATTCTTCATCTGCATTCGGATAATCTATTTTTATTTTAAAAATAAAACGATCGAGTTGAGCTTCTGGCAAAGAATAAGTACCCTCCATATCTATGGGATTTTGGGTTGCGATGATTATGAATGGTCTATCCATTTTCATTCGATTACCATCAACAGTTATCTGCTTTTCTTGCATAACTTCAAAGAGTGCAGCTTGTGTTTTTGCAGGTGCTCTATTAATCTCATCGATAAGAACAATATTTGAGAAAATCGGTCCTTTTCTAAATTCAAACGACGAGTCTTTAACATTATAAACAGAAGTTCCTATAACATCGGAAGGCATTAAATCCGGTGTGAATTGTATCCTTGAAAAGCCAGTGTCTATAGTTTTAGCTGTTAGTTTCGCCGTCAATGTTTTTGCAAGTCCAGGAAAACCTTCAAGTAATACGTGACCATCTGCAAGAATTGCCGCCAATAGTAATTTCACTAACTTTTCTTGCCCCACTATAACTTGAGAAATTTCAGTAATTACTCTTTGAACTCCATCAGCAAGTGGTGATAAATCTTGCTTAGCTAGGAAATCGTCATTTAAACCATTTATATTTTCTAAATTATCTTCCATCATAAAATTGTTGTAATTTTTTGTTCAAAATTAGAATTGTTTTTTCATCTGTATCTGCCGTTTGCCTAAAACGCTTAAAAATCGTATTTATAGAACTTATGAGGCCTATTTTTTTACCTGATTTCGCAATGAGCGTTTGTGTTTGCTCTTCCGTTCCAGTGTAATTCCTCAGCATATATTTCTGCTTAACATATTCTTTGAAATGCCTTTCCATTTTAATCATCAAGTCATTGAGATCATATGTGTGATGATATAGATCACCCATCGTTTTTGTGAATTCCAAACTCCGATTCTCAGGTGGTTTAATTATAGGAATGAAATTCTGCTTTCTTTTAATAGCAAAAATCATATGCATGATAAGGAGGGTCAAGCCCAAAATAGAAGCCCATCGAAAGGCTTTCGTTTTTAAGAATACTTTTAGCGGTGCCTCTTGTATCGAAGTGGGTTTGTAATATGTGTCATAATATGTCTTTGTGTTGGGTAAGAAACTCAACAAGTCTTGCGCAAATTCATAATTATTCTCATGAAGCATGTAATAATTCGTAAATGCATAGGGCAAAGAACACAGATAGAAGCTGCCCTCACCAAATGAAACTTGAACCGTTATTGGTTGAAATCGAGCATCCATTGCTCCTGCCATATTTACAGCCAAGGAATTAATCACCTTTAGTGAGTCGTATAAATTCCTAAATGCTTGTATATCATATTGCTTTTCAAATGTGTAAACTTCTTCACTTTGAACAGACCGAACCCTTACACTCCCCTCGCCCAAACTTTGGTAACCTGTGTAAATATAGTTATCTCTAACTTTTAATGTATCAAGTAAATCTTGACTAAAATATTTAGAACTAATAAATGCGTTATTTCCTTGACTTACCCATGTCAACAAGCTATTTCTTTCATCCTCTGAAAATTGAATTTTATCCGATATGAAGATATAGTTTTCACCTTTAGTTGGATTATCAGCCAATCGATAAAGTGCAGCTTCTTTCGTTTCTACATCATCGAATATATTATCTACTAAATCTTTAAAGATGAATAAACCGTATGGTTGTTTAGACTTGGAAGTAAAATAATCTCTCCAGCTAATTTCTTTGGGCGAAAAGCCAATAAGAAAAACTGAAACCAGTATATAAATTCCCAAAATCCAAAAAAGCTTCTTCTTCATGATTAACTTATTTTAGATTTTATAGAATCAAAATATCTACCAGCTTTATTTAAGAATCTTCTCTTTATACTATAATTACCATACCAAGCATAATTAAAGTATTCCGTTAATTTTGAAAATTCCTTTTTCAAATCTGGGTCTTTTATTTCTTTAATGTAATCCACACTTAATTTATGGTCTTTCCATTGGATATAATCTTCTTCATTTAACTGCTTAAGTATAATTAAATATTGGTATCGTACAGCAGAACGGAAATCATTATTCTTTATAGAGTCTTCGAGTGACTTTAGCAAAACATCTCTTTCGACAGTTATATCTAGATCTCCCGTTGATGGTTTTAACTGGAATTTATCCTTTTTCTTAAGTAGATTTTTAAACTCTCCTTTTACTAAGAACCAGGCAATCAATCCTGCAGCTAGTAAAATTAAAATATACTTGAATACATTAATAAATGAGCTCCATGTTGTAGAAGGTTCAGCATTCGATTCTTCTAACTCCATACTTCCAAATATCGATCTTAAAAGTCTTTGCCACCATCGCTTGAACGCTGAATCTTCACTGCGAGTTTCTGAATAATCAAATTGATCAAGCTCTTTATATTTATTAAGTTCAATGGTATCAAATACACGCTGTGTAAAGTTGCGTCTTGCAATTTCAATACGAGATGTATCCCATTCATAGTTTTGATTATCAACTTCCAACACATCTTCTAGAACTTCAGCCAATTCATTTACTTCTTCAAACACAAACTCGCGTTCTCTAGGAGAATTAGAACCTTCAGAAGTAGAATCTACTTGGGCATTTAAGCTAATACAAGAAAAGCAAATGCAAACAGATATGTATGTAAAATAGCTTTTAATATTCTCCTTCATTCTCAAAGAAAGTTTCTTTTGATATGCTAATTTCTTTAATCTTTTGTATGGTAGACTCTCCTGACAATCGCTCTTGTATGTCGGAACTTTTTAAAAATATAGTTATGGAAGGATATAAATACAAATAAGATAATCCAACGGCTAGAAAAAGTGTTTGAAATAATATTAAATAATCTGAATACTCATTACCTTGAAAATCAAATTCTATCGCCATCCCAAGCAACATAAGAATTATACCGAACGGTATAAGAATCATGTTACGAAGCAATGATGAAATAATAGAGCTCACGAATATCGTCCCTATAGAGATTCCATAAAAGTTTATAAGATCATCTCTTCCTTTAGTTAATGCTTGACCAAAACCACAGCCTTCTGTAAGTAAATAATGTCTTTGGGAATAAAAAAACCAAGGAACAAAAAACAAAAGACATGCTAAAAAAATAATAAAAACCATAAAAACACCAAAGCCAAACATCTCATTAACAAATAATAAAACTATAAGTCCAAACATCGCTCCGAAAATAAGGAAGAATAGAATACTAATTAATATATTTCTTAGGTATAACTTCTTAAAATAATAACCTAACTTTTTACTTGTAATATTAGCTTGTCCATCTTCAGAACCTACTTTAATCAAACAAGCACTGATAAGGCTCACATGCAAAAACATTATTACGACGGCAAAAACTAAAATTGAGGCATACAATATAGAATATTCAGGATTTTCATACCCAGTATTATTAAATGCACTAAAGATTGAAGTTTTTAGATACAAATAAGAAACGACCAAATTAGGCAACATCACTGCTGTTATCATTAAAGTCGACATCTCTTTTATATTTCGAAAGATAATCTTAATAGGATCAAGTAATATTTCACCTAAATCTCTTACTTCATTAAACTCCTTCATGTATGGTCTTAAGTTTAGTTTTTCTTTCAACGACTATTGGAAGATATATAAAATACCAAGCTATATATGCAAATGATAATATTATTATGAACGCTCTCCAGAAACTACCTAATTCTTGATATTGATATGTAACATAAGATTCGATTATTGCAGCGATTACAATAACAGGAATTATGGCAATCAATATTTTAAAACCGCGTCTAGCTCCCATTAGTAATGAATCCCGCCTGCTATAAGTCTTTGGATACCACCAACTATTCCCTATTGCCATTCCTGCACCAGCAACAATGACAATCGCTGATAACTCTAGTGCTCCATGTATAAAAATCGTACTAAACGAAATCCAGGTCAATCCTTTTGCTACAAACATACCCTGAAAAGCTCCTACCATCACACCATTACTCACCAATATAAATCCTGCTAAAAATGGTGCTATGATACCAAGAATCAATGATAATAAGCCTACTCTAATATTATTGGAACCAATAAACAAGAACATTCTATCTTTTTGTTCATCTCGATAAACTCCTAGTGGATCTCCCTCTTCTATATTATTAAGTGTCATATCCACATAATAATCTCCTAATATTACTCTTGGAAATTCAGGATCAATGTAAGTCGAAATTCCTCCTATCGCTATTGCTACAAGAAAAACAATAAGTGACATGAGTAAATCTCGATGTGAAGCTCGAATTGCCAATGGAATTTCTTGTGTCCAAAATGTCAAAAATCTTTCCTTTTCTTCTTTTTTGGATTTATAAATTCTTCTATGAAGTGCCGAAGATAAATGATTTAAATATCCGACTACTTGAGATTTAGGATAAAAAGTTTTTACATATGATAAGTCATTAATTATCCTAGTGTAGTACACAGCAAGTTCATCGGGAGTAATGTTAGATTCTCCATCTAAGAATTTTTCGATGTCTTTCCATAAATCCTCATTTTTCTGTACAAAATGAAATTCTTTCATCTATTCTTCTTCTGTTGTACTCAATGGTGGCGGCGGTGGTGTTTTGACCGGCGGCAATTCTTCTAAACGTTGAAAATAATTATAATCGTACACGATCATTTTCAAATACTTCTTTGCTGGCATTGTTTTAGGAATACCGGTAAGATGCATAATATGTTCTGCTGCAGCTAATTGAATCTTTTGCTTTGCAGGAGTTACATTAAAAACAACTTGTTTTAATGTTTGTATATGGTGATCTTCAAGTTGCATAACTTCTTTAAAGATTCCAGTGTATCCTTTAGGTAATTTTACTCGAGCTAAATTTGATCTAGATGCCTCTCTCTCTTTTTGAGTTATGACAGTTGTATTAGCTAAAATATCACCTATCCGTTGACTTTGTGTTGTAGAAACAACACTTATAAAACCTAAACCCTGTGTAAAAATTCCAAAGTCTAAAAATCGACAAAACCACCTTATAATATATTGACCTGTTGTCGTATTTTTTCCAGTAAGACTAACAACTTGTAAATTCAAAGCTAACTTACCTACAGTCTTTCCATTATTAAATAATTCGAAAGCCAAAGAGTAAAAAACAAAAGGTAAAAAAAACAGCATGATGAGTATATAACTATCGATATTAAAGCCATTAAAAATAACCATTGACACTAATATTAAGTATCCAACTTTTATTGCTGCATCAATAAGGTAAGCTAAAATACGTTCCCAAGGACTAGCAGTAAAATACTCAATCTCGACATTATACGCCGTTGTAATTTTTACTTTTTGGTTTTCCATGAATTATTTTTCCGGTATATTTCTCAAAACAGCCAGTAAGTAATTCCAAAACTTTTGAACCGAACTTATCTGTACACGCTCGTCGGGAGAATGCGCTCCTCGAATATTGGGGCCAAATGAAACCATCTCCATTTTTGGATAATGCTTTCCTATAATCCCGCATTCTAAGCCAGCATGACATGCTGCAACATGCATTTCACCTTCGAACATTTCACTGTATAATCCTTCCATCACACGAACAATCTTTGCACCTCTTTTGGGCGTCCAGCCAGGATAATTACCGCTAAAACTTACGTTCAAATCTATTAATTCATATATAGATTGAATCGCATTCATAATATCCTTCTTCTCCGTTTCCAGTGAAGATCTCGTCAAGCACAACGCTTCTGCTTTTCCATCTTGCACCAATACACGAGCTAGATTATTGGATGTTTGAACCAATCCTTCAATCTCAGGATGCATACGATAAATTCCAGAAGGACACGCATAAATTGCCTTCACAAATTTCTTAAGCCACAAGGAATCAATATAACTATCAAATGCATCAATATCCTCATGCATAATTCTTAATTCTGCGTCTGTATAATCGTATTCTTCAGATATTATATGAGCTTGTTCATCAATGATTTTCTTAAATCGCTCATAGTCCAACTCCTCCACTGTTAGCATACAAAACGACTCTCTCGGGATCGCATTTCGCAAACCACCACCGTCAATTCTATTAACTTTTACATCAAGTGGAATAATCAATTCTCGAAGAATCCTATTCATTATCTTATTCGCATTCCCTAGTCCCTTGTGAATATCCATCCCGCTATGCCCTCCACTCAAACCAGAAACGGACATTATCATGTAACGATAATTCCCTTGTGGCATAGGCTTTACAGTATAAGAACCACTTGCTGTGATATCAATTCCACCCGCACAACCAATCGTTAATTCATTATCATCTTCCGTATCGAGATTTAATAAAATATCACCTTGTAACAATCCTGGTTTCAATTCTAACGCACCCGTCATTCCTGTCTCTTCATCAATCGTGAAAAGCGCTTCCATTTCGGGATGAGGAATATCCGTTGACTCAAGAACAGCCATAATAGTGGCAACACCTATCCCATTATCAGCACCAAGCGTTGTCCCATCTGCCTTTACCCAATCTCCATCAATAATCATACGAATACCTTCCGTATCGAAATCAAAATCAGTATCTGCATTTTTCTGATGCACCATATCAAGGTGGCTCTGCATCACTATCTTTTTCCTGTTCTCCATTCCCGGAGTAGCAGGTTTCTTGATAATCACATTACCTATTTCATCAACAACTGTTTCTAAGCCAAGGCTTTCGCCAAAATTCTTAGCAAATGTGATAACTCGCTCCTCTTTTTTCGATGGTCGAGGAACAGCATTTAATGCATCGAAATTCTTCCACAAATTTTGTGGTTCTAGTGTTTTTATACTCATTCAGCAGGTTTTTCTATATCCCAGTTTGAATCAAAATCTGCTCCTTTGTGTGCTCCATCACAAAACGGCTTATTTTCGCTTAGTCCACATCTGCATATTGAAAATCTTCCTCCTTTCGTCTCTGAAGTACCATCAGGTAATACGATTTCTACTTCTCCTATTACTTTTAAGGAGCCATTCTTGTTAACTTTCAACGTTACTTTATCTTTCATTTTTTCTTAATTTCTCTTTACTCTCAAATAAGTAAAAAGTATTTAAATAATATTATCACTTAATCCAACATCAAAAATATTGCTTTAGTTAAATTTGCAGCAGAAATATTTTGGTGTTTACTATGAAATCAAATGTAATAATACTTCTTCTATTTTTCACAATGAATGGCTTTTCCGTTTACTCGCAGGAGGCATTTAATATAAATTGGAAGAAAGAATGGGCGTATATGGGTGCAGGAGTAGGCACTTGTTTAGTGGGTTATTATTTACTTGATGCAGCTGAACCTGCAACCATGGAGGCTTATTTAAATTTGGATGGGTCCAAAATCAATGGATTTGATCGGATTGCCTTGAATTATAATAGTGCTCCTGCTTCCGAATGGAGCGATTACTTATCCAACGGATCAAGCATTCTTCCACTGCTTGTTTACATCTCCAAAGTTCGAGATAAAAAGTGGCTTGAAAGTAGCATTATGTATTTTGATGTATTAACATTAAATACAGGTTTAGTGACTATTTCGAAATATGCAGTTGGTAGACATAGACCTTTTTTATACGACGACGAAAAAGCAAGAACATCATTTGGCGTTTCGGATTCAGCCTCATTTTACTCAGGTCATACTTCTTTTGCTTCAAGCAATTGCTTTTTCGCAGCTGCCATTTTCCAACGAGCTTACCCTGACTCACCAGCAGTTCCATATGTTTATGGTATAGCTGCAACAATTCCCGCGATCACAGGATTTCTACGCGTTAGAGCAGGCTCTCATTTTCCATCGGATGTTATCGTAGGATATGCAGCAGGAGCAGCCGTTGCCTACTCTGTCATCCAAGTCCACAAAAAAGACCACCTAGACCTCCAAATCACGAACAACGGCATCGGCCTAAGTTGGACATTCTAGCCAAAGCGAACACATGGTGACCAAAAAGATCGCATGGTGAGCAAAGCGAACACATGCATAGCAAGAAGAATGCATGGTGAACAAAAAGATCGCATGGTGAGCAAAGCGAAAACATGCATAGGAAGAAGAACGTATGGTGAGCAAAGCGAACACATGCATAGAGAACACCTCTCACATAAAAATAAAAAACGTATTGAACGGAACGTTCAATACCTAGAGTCCCGTCAGGGACGACATTCATCACGATTGGACGCAGTCCAATCATCTCTATATATCCCCTAAATCCTATTTAGCATCAAAAATGCTGCTCATTTACCTCTTATTTCATTAACTTTATTCTTGATAAACACACCTTATCTTTTTATTGAAAAACTTATTACCATGCCACAATCTTTGGTGAAGAATTACATGCACATTGTGATTTCTACTAAATACCGTAAACCATATATTCAAGGCCCTGTCGAAGATGAGCTTTATGGATATATAGGAGCACATTGCAAAAAGCTAGAATGTACTGTTATAGCTATTCGAGGCTTCAAAGACCATGTGCATATATTTATTAATCTATCAAGCAAAATCGCACTTTCAACACTTGTCCAAAAGGTAAAAGCAAACTCCTCTCGATGGATGAAAACTAAATCTGAAGATTTAAAACACTTCCGATGGTCTGACGGATATGGAGCTTTTTCTGTAAGTCGAAACGATGTAGAAAAGATCAAACGCTATGTACAAAATCAGCATGAGCATCACGGCAAGAAGTAGAGCGGCAGGACTGCATACTTTTCTAGATCTTGTAGTGTGTTAGTGCGGGAGGACTGCGTGCTTTTCTGGATCTTGAGATGTGATAAAGCGGGAGGACTGCATGCTTTTCTGGATCTTGAGATGTGATAAAACGGGAGGACTGTGTCCACCCTTAAATGAATGTCGTCCCTGTCGGGACTCTAAGTATTGGACCGTGTCCAATACGTTTTTTTGTGGGATGGGTGATTGTTGTGGTGCTCACTTGATGCTTTTCTAGATCTTTTGGTGTGTAAAGCGGGAGGACTGTGTGCTTTTCTAGATCTTGTAGTGTGTTAGTGCGGGAGGACTTTGTCCACCCTTAAATG
>CAZMKA010000057.1:0-6794 GCA_964566605.1 uncultured Saprospiraceae bacterium
GGTCTTAGCGATCCTTTTCCTAATTATTACTGGTTATTGGTACAAGGACCGGATTGCAGGATTTATCTACGTTCAAGCAATGGAACAGATTCTTGGCATGTAATCCACTATCCGGATGAGAAAGGCCAAGCCTGTGGTTTTCAAGAAGGAAGCGTAAGACCACCTAATGGTGGAACATTTGGCAATTGGCCGAATCATCCTCGTTGGAGAGTAGATGAAGAGGATAAGTGTGACCCTAGTATTATTTCTATGCTTGGTCAGCCAGTTTATTACGTTGAAAAGGTGACGGTTTATCCTAATCCTGTAAAAGACTATTTGAAGCTTAAGTTACCTTCGTTAGGTAAAGGTAATATTGAAATATACAGTAGTGATGGACAACTTGTTTTGAATAAACCATGGCATTCTGATTATCAAGATAAAGTAGATTTACAACATCTTAGTCCAGGAATCTATTTTTTAGAGTTCATTCCTGAAGAAAACCTGAAGCGAAAAATATACCAAGCCAAAATTATTAAACAATGATTTTAATGAAAATGGGTTGCTTGTTGAGCTTAAACTTATTACTAATTATTCATTAAATATCACACCGGTATTACTAATTATTCATTACCAATTATTCATTAAATACCAACACCGGTATTACTAATTATTAATTACCAATTATTCATTAAAAACCCCACAACAATTCACACACTTTTTTAGTTAATTAACTCAACTAATTAAACATAAAATAACCCTCATGGCAGAAGATCTTAACATCGCCCAAGGCTCAAAAGCCCTTCAATACTCCGAATTAATTCCACAGATCAAAGGCCTCCTTCATGGTGAAACCAATCTTATTGCCAACATGGCGAATATATCCGCAGCACTGAAAGAGCAATTCAATTGGTTATGGGTAGGGTTTTATATCGTTCATGATGATGAGCTCGTTCTTGGTCCTTTTCAAGGTCCCGTCGCTTGTACTCGGATCCAAAAAAATAAAGGTGTCTGCGGAACTTGCTGGCAAAACGAAGCCACTATTATTGTCCCAAATGTGGATGAATTTCCTGGTCACATTGCTTGCAGTAGTAAAAGTAAATCAGAAATTGTATTGCCTGTTTTTAAAAATAGTGAGGTCATCGCAGTACTTGATGTTGATAGTGATTCGCTCGCTTCTTTCGACGAAATAGATCAAAAATACCTTGAAAAAATCCTTACTCTTTTATCGTAATTTTTTTGCGTTTTCACTTCTTATCAATAGATAAAAACTACATTTGTCCAAACCGATGGGATGAATTACAAAAAGATCATAACTTCCATTTACAATGAAGTAGTTGCACTGCCTCCTCAAGGAGCTTTAGCCACTTACATACCTCACCTTGCTTCCGTTGATCCCGCCAAAATGGGTGTTCATATTACTTTGAATACGGGTCTAGATTTTGGGATTGGTGATTATACGGAGCGTTTTTCTATGCAAAGTATTACGAAAGTGCTGAGTCTTTGCTTGGCTTATAAAATTAATAAAGGGAAAACGTGGGATAGAGTAGGTGTGGAGCCTTCTGGTACGGCTTTTAATTCGTTGACCCAACTTGAAGCTGACCGTGGAATTCCCCGAAATCCTTTCATTAATGCTGGCGCTTTGGTGATATGTGATATGTTGGTTTCGGAACTGAAAGATCCTGAAATGGATTTTCTTGATTTTTGCAAAGGCGTTGTGGATGATGATACGATTTTTTTCGATGCCGAAGTATGTAAGTCGGAACGTGAAGTGGGGTATAGGAATATCGCATTATGTAATTTTATTAAGTCTTTTGGGAATATAAAAAATGATCCTGAGCGGGTGTTGAATTTCTATTTCAATATGTGTTCGATGACCATGTCTTGTGAGCAACTTTCCAAGGCGTTTTTGTTTCTTGCTGATGATAATTTCAGGATGCCATCCGGTGAACAAGTATTGACGAAAACGATGACACACAGAATCAATGCCCTTATGTTAACCTGCGGGTTTTATGACGAAAGCGGTGAATTCTGTTTTCGTGTGGGATTAGCAGGGAAGAGTGGAGTAGGCGGTGGAATCATTGCCGTGAGTCCCGACAAATACAGCATCGCGGTATGGAGTCCCATGCTGAATGAAAAAGGGAATTCGTATAAAGGAATTGAGTTCCTTGAACGATTTACCAGTGCAACGGATAGCTCTGTTTTTTAACGAGAATAGAAATAGGGCATTCTTACTATCTTGGTTTGATTTATTTTAATGAATCATATTTGGGCTTTAATACCAATTTAGCCCCAAAATGTCGCTAATCTTTTTGCTTAATTTCTCTTTCTCTTCGCTAAAAAGCCTCGTCATAACTATGGTTATGCCTATTTTTTAACTCGATAAAGAAAAATTAATCGGTAAAATCTTATGCGACATTTTGGAGCTAAATTGGTATAAGCCCAAAGTTTAAATTGTCCTATCCGTAATTTGGGGTTAACCCCAAAAAAAATGGCGACACTCAACATGCCGCCACCAAAATTATAAATACTATCAATCTACTATCAATCTTTTTCAATCTCCGGTCTCTGATTTTTCCTTTAACATAGCTGCAATTTCAACTAATTCGATAAACTCCAATTGGTGTTTGTCTAGCTCATCCATACTCTTCAATTCTTCGAGTAAATCCGTATAATTAATGCCTTGGACATACTTCGATTCTTTCAACAATTGCCCAAAAGATGCTACAAGGATCGACCATTTTTGATCATCACTCAACGATGTAAATTCTATTGATTTGTTACGAATGATTTGTGAACTTTTGACGGAAGTCAACGCATCAGGCTCTTTATATCGAAACTTAATGAGACCAATCTCTTCAGTGTTACCTGTCAATAACATTTCTTTCTTCTTTTTATCCTTGCGATATCTAAGTTTATCCACGCTTTTATCCCATTTGTTCTCTATTCCTTTCGGTATGATTTCATAAATAACAGTCACCGAATGGTTCGCTCCCATTTCTCCAGCATCCTTCGTGTCATCGTTGAAATCCTCCGCTGCAAGTCTTCTGTTTTCATAGCCAATCATACGATAATTCTCGACCAAAAACGGGTTGAACTCTATTTGGATTTTTACATCTTTTGCGATGGTAAAAAGGGTGCCCCCAAATTCTTCTCCAAACACTTTTTCTGCTTCACTCATGTTATCGATGTAACTGTGATTTCCATTCCCTGCGTTGGCAATTATCTGCATTTTATCCTCTTGATAATTCCCTTGCCCAAAACCTAATACAGATAAAAATATTCCCGATTTCCGCTTTTCTTCTATCAAGGCAAGCAGTTCGTCATTCGAGCTTACACCCACATTGAAATCCCCATCGGTAGCTAGAATTACACGATTATTTCCATCGGTTATGAAGTTGTCTTTCGCAATGTTATATGCTTGTTGGATTCCTGCCGCTCCTGCAGTACTTCCACCAGCTTTTAATCGACCAAGTGAAGCCATAATTTCCGTTTTGTCAGCTCCTGATGTGGATTCCAAAACACATCCAGTTGATGATGCATAAACTACGATTGCAACTCGATCTTCAGGGCGTAATTGATTCACTAATAATTTAAATGATGACTTGAGTAAGGGCAATTTATCCGGATAGCTCATGCTACCAGAAACATCGATTAAAAAGACTAGATTCGATGGAGGAATATTATCTTTTTCAACAACTTTTCCTTGGATTCCTACGTGTAATAACTGGTGCTCATTGTCCCACGGACATGTCGTTAATTCAGTGTGCGCAATGAATGGATGTTCATAATCGGAAGTAGGTTTTTCATAATTGTAATTAAAGTAATTGATAAGTTCTTCAGGTCGGATTGCGTCAACGGGTGGAAGTTGATTTTGATTTAAATAGCGTCTCATGTTACTGTAAGACGCCCTGTCTACGTCGATAGATAAAGTAGAAAGTGGATTGTCAAGTGATTTCTCGAAAGGATTCTCTTTTAACTTTTGGTATGATTCTCCCAAATTAGAAAATGGCCTTTTTCGTTTTAACAATCCTTTATCAGTGACTCGGATGCCATCGACATAATAGTTTGTTGCATTGGATCGCATACCTCGAATGGAAATGTTACCTTCATCTTTCGATATACCTGCACTTGTTGCAGATAATCCCTGTACTGATTTTAAAGGCAAATTTGCAATCGCTTCTGCCGTTACAGTTTTGACGGAGGATGAATGATCGATACGAATCCTTGGCTTTTTATATGCTGTTATTGCTATTTCGTCAAGAATTGCACCCGTTTCTTCAAGTTTCATATTTACAATGGTGGTTTCGTTTTCTTTTACGATAACTCCTACAATCTTTGCAGTAGAGTGTCCTAATGATTTTACTTGAATATCAAACGTATCAGCAGAAATATTTGTAAAGATATAATTACCGTCAAAGTCGGTTGGAATGGCTTTTATTTGAATTTTGTCTTTATACAGAAAAACGGCGGCACCTATTATGACGTCATCTTTATCATCTGTAATTATTCCTTGAAGGGTGGTTTGACTAGAAAGTGAGGTGAATAATAAACAGAAAAGGAGTGTAAGGGTGTAGTATTTTACAGTCATAAGCAAAGTGGTTTGTACATAAAAGTTTTGGGCTTTAAGCCCAAAACCATTTACGGATAAGAGTAAGTTGTATGCCAAGCATATTTCTTACGCTAAGTGAAAGTATTGCAACTATAATGTTAGCTTTTGGGGAAACCCTCATTTTTATTGCTTAGTTATCAATGATTTGTCTCAAAAGAGTGATGAAAAATATTTTCTTGTCATTCAACGAGACATTAAGAATAGAAAGGCGTTTTTCCTTTAGTGGTGGTTTTTTTCGGCTGAAATTCTATATATTCGCATGTGAAATTCGAAGAGTATGAGGCTTAATAAATATATAATGACTGCCATTTTCATGGTTGCTATAATCGTTATGGAATCTGTTCCTTTTTTCTATAATACCGACTATACCATTGCAGATGTAAAATGGGGTTGGGTAATAGGATTCCCTTTGGTTTATTTATTGTCGAGAGTGGTAATGGACAATTCGCAAAAGGAGAAATAGAGTAGATGCCAGGATGATTATAAGAGGCAGGAGCATTGGGCTTGTGTCCAGTGTTTGGATATTTAGCCCCTTTGGGGCTTTTCATTGGGTTTTTGGCCAATTGTGATGAATGTCGTCCTTTCTTTTGTTGTTTCGTTAAGATTATGTGGGGCATATCATTGGGCTTTCGCCCAATGGTGATGAATGTCGTCCTTTCAGGACTTTGCATTAGGCTGGGCCTAATGTTTTTTTAGAGTGTTTTATTGGGCTTTCGCCCAAGGTTTTGATGTGTCGCTTTTCTGGCTTTTCATTGAGATTATATGGGGCATATCATTGGGCTTTTGCACAATGGTGGAGAATATCGTCTTTTCAGGACTTTGCATTAGGCTGGGCCTAATGTTTTTTTGGTGTGTTTTTATTGGGCTTTTGCCCAATGTTTTGTTTTGTTGCCCCGTTTGGGCTTTTATTCTATGATGTTTCCTATGAGTTGGTTTAGTTGTACTTCTCGGATTTTTGCTGAGTATTTTGCATTTGTCAAGCTGAATTGTGCATTGATTAAATTCAATTGTGCTTGACGAAATTCGATGGAACTTACTTGTCCGCTTCGGAATTGCTCTTCTGTTCTGTCAAAGTTTTCTTGATTTGTTTTTAGTGCATTTTCTTGAACACCAATCACAAATAAATCATTCTGATAATTCTTCCAAGCGTTGATTACATCGCGTTCAACTTGTTGTTCGAGTTGGTCAATTTGAAGCTTTTGGTTTGTAAGATTTAGGACAGCATTCTGTCTACGTATGCTTCGTGTTCCATCAAAAATTGTCCAATTTACTCCTATGTTTCCCGCTAAAGAATTCGAGCTAGATTGCGTAATGAACGCTCCTGCAGCATTATCTGAGTAGGCGAGATTATATGATAAACCCGACGTGACCGTTGGTTTGTTTTCAGCATTAATGAGATCAATGTTGTATTCATTTACTAATAAATTTTGACGATTAATGCGAATCGAAATGTTTTCATCTTTTGCCTTACTAATGAGACTTTCTAGTGCTTCTACATTCGACAATCTATTGTCTTTCTCGATTTGAAATTCAATGTTTGCTTCTCTTCCCATAGCCACATTTAAATTTCTTTTCTCGGTTTCAAGATTCAATAATGCATTGAGTAAATTCACACTATCTCGTTGGATATCAACCTTCGCGTTAAGCACTGCTAATCCATTCCCTTGTCCTAATTCGAGTGCATATTCTGCACGTTTCATTCGTTCTTGCGAAACTACTAATGTTTCTTCTAAAACATCTATGTTTTCTGATAATTGGGCAACGACATAATAACTGCTATACACATTTAAAAGCCCTTGTTCTATTGTTTGTCTTAAGGTAAGATTCGAGGTATTTAATGACTCTTTCAACTGCTCAAGGGTAATCGCCCTAGCCTCATTGTAAATCGTATAAGCCGCATCTACGGAACCACTTAAACCCCAGTTGAAGGCATTTCGCACATTGGCTTCTTGGCCATTGTTGAATTGTTGAGTGGAACTCCCAAAGTTGCTGTTTGCACCTCCAGTAGAACTTACAGTTGGCAGATATCCATTTACTTTTCTATCAGTTTGGTTCTTAGCAATCTCTACGTTATTTTCGGCTATTTTGATTCCGAAATTATTCGATAAAGTAATTTCTTTCGCATCCTCGATTGTCAAGATGTTTTGATTTTGGGCTTTAAGCCCAAAAACTAAAAAGCAGCTAAATAGTATAGAATTAATTAGGT
>CAZMKA010000057.1:6804-19665 GCA_964566605.1 uncultured Saprospiraceae bacterium
GTTAGTCATTTGAATATATTTAGTGATTTTCAAGCTCTTTTTGTTCAATAATTGCACGTTCAACATCCTCTCTTTCTGGTTTTTTACCTTCCCAAAGCCACAATACATGTACTTTAGCAGTGTTTTTAACTGCTAGTAAAAGAGGTAGAAGGAATAGAGTCATGAATGTTGCATAAGCAATACCATAAGCAACTGATATTGCCATAGGAATAAGGAACTGTGCGGAGAAACTCTTCTCAAATATAAGCGGTGCAAGTCCTGCGACAGTAGTTAATGAGGTTAGGAAAATCGCTCGAAACCTTGATCTTCCCGCTTCAACCATCGCTTTTCGATAAGGCATTCCATCTTTCAAAAGAAGATTAAATTTCTCTATAAGTACCAGTCCATCGTTCACCAGGATTCCGATCAACGCCACAATCCCAAGCCCCGATAATATATTGATACTTTGCCCATGAATCCAGTGTCCCCATGCTACTCCTACAAAACAGAAAGGGATAAGAATGAATAATAGCAATGGCTGGCCGTAAGAACGGAACACGAATGCAATGACTGCGTACATAAGTATCAGAATAACGGGTAATACTTTGCCTAAGGCCGTTCCTATTTTAGCGAAACTTCTATTCTGACCTTCGTAAAGCGGCGTTACACTAGGGTATTTCGCTAATAGATCAGGTATTACATCGCTTTTCAAAATAGCGAGTATTTCAGGTGCTGAATCTTTGGCGTCTTTTAAGTCGGATTCAACGCGAATTTCACGTCTACCATCAAGGTGATTGATGACCACTTCGCCCCTTGCAATCGAATATCTAGCAATTTCAGCAAAAGGAACTCTCCCACCACTTGGCGTGACAATTCTCATTTGATCGAGATTTTTAATACTGCTTCTGTAATCTCTATCGTATCGAACCCAAACCCTTATTTCATCGCGACCTCTTTGAAATCTTTGGACCGAAGCACCGAAGAATCCAGAACGAACTTGTGACATTACTTGATTTAAATTAAGCCCAAGTAAATAAGCGTTTTCTTTAAGTTCTATATTAATCTCTTTGATACCAGAAGGATCATTATCTGTTACATCAGCAAGACGGGGGTTATTCTGCAAATTAAGCTTTAATTCTTCTTTAGCAGCTTTTAATTCTTGGATGTTATTTCCTACAAGCGAAACAGATACTGGTTTCCCTCCAAAAACATTTCCAGAACCGTAGGAGACACTTTCAGCATCATAAATAGGACCTACTTTTTCTCGAATAGCATTGGATATTTCTGGTGCATCTATATCTCGTTTTTCACCTGAAAGTAAGTTTAGCGTTACTGATGCAACTGATGTTCCTGGACCTATCCTCCGTATAGAATTTTCAATAAGTTGAACGCTGTCTTCTAAATTTGCCGACATTTCTTCATTGACTTCCCATGCCGCATTTTCTATTATGGAAATAAGAGAATCAGTTATGTTTTCGTTTGTGCCTTCTGGCATGTTAAGACTGATTGAAACTCGATCCGATGCAACATTCGGGAAGAACGTGAAACGAATTATTCCTCCTTGAAAAGCGCCAATAGTTATAAACAGTAAAGCAATAGGTATTGCAAAGCCAAACAGTTTATTATTCAACACAAATCTTAAAGATGGAACGTAAATTTTATCTCGTATCCAGCCGATTCCTTTGTCTGCCCAAACATTTAATATGAAGGGTTTTGCTTTTCTATTAAGTGCTCTTGAATGGGATAAGTGTGCTGGTAATATCAAGAATGCCTCAACCAATGATATCAGTAATATGATACCAACAACTTTCGCAATTTGCCCAAAGAATGAACCCAGTCTTTCAGGAAGAAATAAGAATGTAGAGAATGCTATGATTGTAGTAAGTATCGCTGCGATAATCGGTGGAAATACTTGTATAGTTCCGTCAATCGCTGCTTGAAATCTAGATTTTCCTCGTTCGAATTGATCGTAGATGTTTTCTGCGATTACAATTCCATCATCCACTAGAATACCAATCACGATAATCATCCCAAAAAGAGAAATTACATTTATCGTCATGAAACTTGGTGCGAAAATAAATAAACCTAAAAATGAAAAAGGTAAACCTATCGCCACCCACAGTGCAATACTTGGCTTTAGGAATATCGATAGAAAAATAAGAACCAATAAAATACCTATTAGTCCATTTTCAACCAACAATGATTGACGATCATTAAGTGCAATGGAAGAATCAGAACTTACATATAGCTGAACATTATCAGTTGTTTCATTGTAACCCTCTATGTATTTTTTTACTTTTTCTGTTGCCGACAGTAAATCTTCATTATTTGTCGTGCTTACAGATATTTCAACAGCTGACTGACCGTTGAAAAATGTTCTGTCAGGCGTTTCCGACCATTTATCCTTTACTTCAGCTACATCTTTCAATCGCACAATTTGACCACTTGCTGATGATTTTACGATGATAAAATCAAGTTCATCTCCATAATAGGATCTATTGTTAGCGCGGATTAGGTATTCTTCGGTATTGGTTTTAATAGTACCACCAGTTGTTATAATGTTGGCACTTCTTACTGCTGCAGCAACCTCGTTAAATGTGAGATTATAAGCGAGTAAATCATTTTCTCTTACGGCAATTTCTATTTCTTCTTCAGGAAAACCGTTCACGGCGATTTGGGAAATACCAGGGATTGCTCGTATGTCATCTTCAACTTTTCGTGCCGCAGTTTTCAGTGTTTTTAAGTCTGCATTTTTGGCTGAGACAACGAAGGAAATTGCATTGTTGATATTCTCTTGTTTGGCAATTACTGGAGGCTCCATATCTACTGGAAAAGATGGAACTCTGTCGACAGCATTTTTTACATTCGCTAAAACAATATCTATATCAGCGGATTCTTCGATTTCAACAGTAATTTGCGCTGAATTTTCACTAGAAGCCGAAGTGATTCGGTCTATGTTAACGATTCCTCTTAAGTTATCTTCTATTTTGAGGACGACTCCTTCTTCAATTTCTGCTGGAGAGGCACCAGGATAAACGATGTTGATGAAGATTAATTTGGAATCATCAAGTGGGAAGTAAGATGATTTTGTCTGCTTTATTCCTAGATAGCCGAAGATTAGGACAGCTATCATAAGTATATTAACAGCAACGGGAAACTTTATAAAGAAGGCAATGAAATTTTTCATTTAATCGAATTAGTCATTGGCAATTTTTTGGGCTCGAGCCCAAAATTAATTTTCATAAATTTTAACCTGCATGCCATTGAATGCTCCAGGAATAGGTTTGCTTAACATAAGATCACCGTTTTCCATACCTTTTATAATCACTGTGTTTTCGGTAAAGTGAACAGGGGTGATTTTTGTCAGTAAAAGCGAATCGCCATCCACTTTATAAACCTTATCATTTCCAACTAATAATTTCCTTGAAATTTCAAATGCGTTCTCTATTTTCTCTGCTTCAAGATCTGCCTCCAGATACATTCCCTCTCTCAGTCCTTTTCCATTTACTCTTATGTAAGCTTGGATAGTTTGTGTTGTAGGATCAATAAGACTGTTGATTCTGCTGATTTTTCCAGTGTAAGATTTCGCTCTATCAACAGTTGAAAGTTTTACGGAATTACCAATTTTAAGTAAATCAGCATATGAGGAATTCACGGCTACTTCTAGTTCTAAGACATTCGGGCTGATAAATTCACCGAGTTTTTGACCGGCTCGTATAAGAGCTCCTTTGTCTACTGTTGCTTCAGTAAGCGTGCCATTGAAGGGAGCGTAAATGGCGAATTTAGATAATCGTTCTTCTATATTTTTAACATTATACCAAGAAGAGTTTATGTTTCTACTTGCTATAAATAGTTTTTCTTTCTCTTCAGTTATTTCAGGCAATGCGGGTAATGATTTTTCAATGTCAAAAGCATTTGCATAGTTTTTCCACTTTTCATAAACTTCAGGATAATCAAATTTTAAGTCAGGCAGAATAGCTACAACTTGATTATAGAATGCACTTTTTTGAGAACGTAAAGAAGCACGTGATTCATCACTATTTATACGCAGTAAAGTCTCACCAGCTTTGTAGTAAACTCCTGGTTTAAAGCTTCTAGAGCTATATTCAAAAACACCTTGTACTTCTGAGAATATTTCAATTCTATCTCTTGCTTCAAGATTTCCACTAGCCGTAATTTGCATAGGAATTGTGGTGTTTTTTATTTCTTGAGTAAAGACAGTGGGAATTGCTTTTTCCTTTTTTGGTCGCTGAGGACGTTCCGTTGAGGCAAGTTTGTTTTTGATTAAATACCCGCCACCAAGTATAGCTAATGCTAGTAGAGATATGATGATTTTTCGAATTTCCATTTTTGAAATTTAGCTAGTTAATATTATACTTTAACAACAAGGATTATTAACAGTTTTTAAGAGGAAAAGATGTATGAAATAGATGTTTTTTACTGAATTTTATTATCTATTTATTAGTTGACTTAAGGAATTTAGCTATGTGTAATTTTATTTGGAGGATTTGAGATTGCGGATAGTGTTTTATTTTATGATTATCCACCAAGCATCTACTGGGTGGCTGTTGAAACTAATGGTAGCTAGGTATCTACCTGTACTTTTAGGAAAATCTGATGATCTAATTGTATGATTACCAATTTCGTAGATTGCTGAAGTTTTATATTCAATGTTAGTACTTTCCAAATCAATAATTTGGATTTCATACTTTCCTTTTTTTTCTGTAGTAAATTGTAGTTCCGATAATTTTTTTTCAGTGATCACATAAGGTTTCTGAAAATATGCGACAGGGTTGATGCTGTTCAGAAATTCAAAAAAGAAAATGAAATTCTCATCAAACATATGCGTACCACTCTTCATAGGATGAGGAGGGGATGCTGGGTTGTATGGATTACTCGATGTATTGTCGTAAATTGCAGTTGCAAAAATTTTGGTTCCAGCTGGTAGTTGTATTGGACTTTCGAATATATATTTTTCTTTCCAATGAAAATCCCAATCTTCAATAGTTAAGAGTGGTATGGTGGACTTATTTGGCAGTACAGCAAATGCTTCCATTTTCACACAAAGCAGGTGTGCAAGAGGTGTGACTGATTTAAGTTCTGTACTAATTGGTAAAACTAAAGAAGAAGATATTCTATGTTTCTTACCTTGAGTGATTAAGAAAGAATCTTTCAGAAAATCGGTACTGAAAAGAGGTATATTTTGCAATAGATGCGAGCTGTTTAAGTCTTCAGTAAATGAAAGATGAATGCAACTACTGTCCTTTTGTACACGGCCGAATGGGCCATAGTGTATGTGTAAAAGCATCTCAGTTTCTGGTGGAATATAGAGGTGTTCGGCTTTTGAAAGCTCAAGTCCCTTTGTATTAGGCATCCAAGAATACCAATTAGGATGTGAGCTAATAACATTGTTTCCACCAAAAGAATAATACCCATATCTCGGGTCCCATTTATCCATCGAAATTGATGCTCCCTGTGGTGCAAGAGATATTTGTGCCGACCTCACTATCTCTTTATTTCCTGGTTGGAAATAAATGTCCTTTACAACACGACCTTTTGAGAAATTGGCAGGTAAAACAAACACTTGATATTGATCATAAAAAATTCCATAATGTTCAAATGATTCTGCCATGCATATTGTAGTATCGTATGGTGTTATATCATTATGGATTTCATCTGGAACTTTAGAATTTTGATATTCACCTTCTGTTAGTCCTCCCTCGATCCAAGCTTGTATCAAGGCCTTTTCATTCTCAGAAATTGAACGTTGGTTAATATAATCTAAACCTTTATCTTCAGCTTTGAAAGGAGGCATGAGCTTAATGTCAGTCACGTATTTTATCATCGATGCGTAACTGGATACTTCAAGGTAATTTGTAAGTGGCATAGGTCCTATATCGCCATCTCTATGACAGCTTATGCAATGTTTTTCAAGGATAGGCGCGATGTCTTTGTTATAAGTCACTTGAGCCCAAATCCCAGAGTTGGTTATTACAAGAAACAGAATACTTATTACTTTCATTTTTTCGTAATGTAGCAACCTACAGGATCGTACCATGGTTTATCAACCGTCTTATTTTGTAAAACTAGATCTATTGCATTATTAAGATCTTCAGTAACCTTACCATGTCTTATTCTACCAGGAGAGGCATAAGAATCATTTATTCTTCCTTTGTATACGATATTATCGTTACTATTTACAAGAACAACCTCAGGTGTTACCATCGCATTATATCGATTTGTAATTAGGTGATCAGTGTCTAATTTAATTTCAAAATTAGATAGATCATACTTTTCGATAAAACGGTTTGCAGTTTCCAAAGAACTAATTCGTTGAGGGAATACAGCTACAAACTTCACATCATTTTGAAATTCCGTTGAAATTTTTTTGAGTGTTTTGCCAACATAATTACACACTGGACATTCTTCAGCAATAAAAACATAAGCTGTAAACTTTGGCTCCTCTGGAACTTGATTCGCTTGGGTAAGACAGAATAATAGAATGGTAAGTAAATATTTCATACCTTAAAAGTATCATTCTTTATCCTTTGGTATGAATGATTTCTATCCGAATCCATTTAAAATTAATCTGAATCTGCATTTCAGATAGAAATATGTATGATTGAGGTAATATTATAATTGATAGAGTAAAAGAATGATTTACTTCGTGTTATGAAAAAAATGTTAGTCTTTATTTTTCTTTTGTATTGCTTACAGTCATCTGCTCAGCTATTTTCTACTATTGACGGTTCCGTGCACTTTATATCAGATGCACCTCTTGAAATTATTGAAGCTAACTCAATGCAACTTCAAGGGTTATTAGATTTAGACAAAAAGTCCTTTGCTTTTAAAATCTATATTAAATCATTTGAAGGCTTTAATAGCCCATTACAGCAAGTTCATTTCTACGAAAATTATATGGAGGTAAAAGATTATCCCGAAGCTGTATTCAAAGGTAAAATTCTTGAATCATTGCATGAAGGAAAAGGTAAGTATCGTGCCAAAGGAATTTTGATGATTCATGGCGAGTCAGTCGAAAGGATAATTAATCTAGAACTGGATATTACAGAAAATACTATATTTTTCACTACATTTTTTTTGGTACCTTTAGAGGATCACGAAATAGATTTACCAAGAATCGTTTATCAAAAAATAGCTGAAGAGATTAAGGTAGAAGTTAGTGGAAAACTTATACTCAGAGAATGAAATGGATATCATTTTTCATATCGATCTTTTACTTATCTGTCGTTTCGTCACAAACTCCCAATTGGCAGATTTCAACTTTAAATCCATCCATTGATATTGTTGGAATTGAGCATGATTCACTTGGCTTTTTGTGGATAAGTGATCACAGCTCTTTGTATAGGTTCGATGGTGTGGATGCTATACAAAAATTTAGATTTGATGATGAATTGATCACTGAGTTAGTTATGAATTCTGGACAATTTGTTATTGGAACATCGACTGGTCGTATTGTTTCATTTAACCCTTATACAAATACAGATGTAGTGATTAAGGAAGTTACCGACTCTTTGCCGATCACGTCTTTGTATTTGCATGATAGATATAATTATATCACATTATCTTATGGTTTCGGAATGGAGGTTGTCACAGATGGAAAAAGCGAGCATTACGATGATGAAACAGGTTTGATAAGTAATGAAGTTTATGACATTATCTACCACAACCATCAATATTATCTAGCTACTGATCAAGGAATTCAGATTTTTGATGCTGACATGAAACCAATTACTAAATCAATTCTAACTAAGACTGATGGCTTATCAGATTTGGTAATTACAAACTTAGCAGTATATCAAGATCAGGTTTGGTATACTGATTACAATCGGAACGTTGGTTTAATAGACAAACAAAATCGAATTACAAACTATAATTTACCAATAACTACAAAGATCAATAGCATAACAAATTGTAATGCTAATCTCCTTATTGCAACAGATGTGGGACTTTATCAACTTCAGAATCAATCAATAAGTAGATTGTTTCCTAGTCAAGGAATTGAAAAAGTGCTAGTTTCAGAGACAGATGAAGAAGGAAACATATGGCTTTATTCAGGCGAAGAAAAACTTTACAGAGGAAGTATGTGTTTTCAAAAACTAGATACAAAAATTGGTAATATTCGTGCAATTTCTGTATTTAATGAGCAACTAATGCTAGGTAATGAAGAAGGCCTGTTTGTTCGAGAAGGCTCAAACGTCAGGCGCGTTTCATCTGATAATATCACTCATTTAGCAGCTTCACAAGATTACATTATAGTGGGCACTTTCTCTAAAGGAATCAAGGTATATGATAGAAAGTTGAGCTTGATTTCTGACCTCGATCAGTGGTCTAATATTAAAAATCAATCTGTATTACATATTTATATATATCAGGAGTTTGCTTTCATTTCTTCACTGTCAGGAGTGACGAAATTCACTTTTTCCGATGGTGTACTTACACCATTAAATAGTCTCAATTCAATTATTGGGAGTGCCTACATTTATACTATAGAAGAAAAAGAAAATAAACTCTACTTAGGTACCGATAGGAATGGTCTTATTATATGGGAGATGTCCGGAGACGGAATTCAAGAAATTAATACTTTTGAAAATGGAGAGAAAATTGGATCAGTTTATTCATTGACATTTGACAAGACTGGAGACCTATGGTTTACTTCATCAAAAAAAGGCATTGGACAACTACTGGAGAATACTCCTGCTGCACTAGAAACCTATCAGGCGGAAACGGATGAATACACTGCTATTAAGACTTTAAGTGATGGAAACGTGATAGCAATAAGGAGCAATTCGATCGACCTTATTAATACAAAGGATCTACATATCATCCATTTTGACAAGGAAATTGGACTTAAGAATGGTCAAGCATTCTTGAATACGATCACATTTGATAAAGAACAAATTTACTTTGTTCACGATCAGTCAATCTTCACATACTTTCCAGCTTGTTTTACGAAAACTCGTCCTGAAGTTATTATAGATAAGGTATTGGTAAATCTTGCAGAAGTAGGAGATAGAAATGTCCTCGATCAAAATGAAAATAATATTGAAATAAGTTATACAGGTAGCTGGTTAAAATCTCCTGCTAAGCTTTTATATCAATATAAACTTCAAGGTTTTGACGAAGATTGGCGTGTTACAAAAGACAGATCAGTAGCATTTCCTAAATTGAGCCCCGGTAAATACGAGTTCAACTTGAGAACTTCTGAAAATGAATATTTTGATCAAGAGTCTACAGTATCTTATAAATTCGAGATAAGGAAGCATTTCTATAATCTCTGGTGGGTAAGATCTCTAGGATTATGTTGCTTGCTATTTTTGTCTTGGAAGTTTATAAAAATTCGTGAATCAAGGAAAAGGGAAAAGCAAGCACTTGAAAAATTAAGTATAGAAAATCAACTCATTAATTTGAAGAATCAACTTAATCCTCATTTTCTTTTTAACGCCTTCAATTCTTTAGTTGGGTTGATAGAAGAAGATAAAGATCGCAGCATTATTTTTGTAGAACGGATTACAGATTTCTATCGAAATATGTTGGAATACGGGAAGGAGAATTTGATTGTTTTAAAGAAAGAAAAGACAATACTTGAGCAATATGTTGATATACTAAAAACGAGATTTAACGGACAACTTGATATCAGAATACATATCTCCCAGGATTTAGAAAAACTTCAAATCCCACCATTGACACTACAATTACTCGTTGAAAATGCAGTAAAACACAATGTAGTCAGTACAAAAAATCCTTTGAGAATCGACATAACTCAAGTTGGAGAAAAGCTCATCGTGAGAAACGATAAGAAGAAACTTATGAGTGCGAGTCCAGGGACAAAGACTGGAATCGAAAATATTAACAAGAGATTTGAATTGGTCAATCTGCCATTGCCAATTATAGATAATAACCCTGAATATTTTGAAGTAACCCTACAACTAAAAATCAAGGAATGAAAGCTATTATTTTAGAAGACGAGCATATTGCTACCAGTAGACTCAAAAGAATGCTAAAGGAAGTAGCACCTGATGTTGAAGTGATTGCAAACTTTGAAACGATTGAAGAAACAGCAGTATTTTTGCAGGAAAACATTAGAGTTGATTTAATATTTCTCGACGTTCATGTAGCTGACGGCATAAGTTTCGAACTGTTCCACCTTGTAGATGTAAAAAGTAAAGTAATTTTCATCACTGCATACGATCAATATGCAATTCAGGCATTTCGTAAGAATGCAACGGACTACTTATTAAAACCTATAAAAAAAGAACAATTAGCAGAATCAATTCACCGAGCAACTCCTGTCAATTTCAATTTGATTGCTGATTTGCCAAGTGAATACAAAAGTCGAATTGTAATACGATTCTTATCTAAAATTCATAGCATAAAAGTCTCTGAGTTGGCTTATGTCTTTTCCAAAAACAAGATTTCATATGTCTACACCGTAAGTGGTGAAAGGTACCCTTCGGACTATAAATTGCAGGACCTCGAGAAGATGCTAGATCCAAAAAAATTCTTCAGAGTTAATAGGCAGTTTATAGTACATATTGATTCAATTTCACAGATTCAAAAACACCAAGCATCGAGAGTCAAAATATCCCTTTTTCCAGCAATTGATGAAACAATTGTTATAAGTACAGATAAAACCCCCTTATTTCGTGAATGGATAGATCGTTAGATTCAGTTGGTGAAATAAATGTTTCAGATGCCCAAAACCTAGGTTCAGAAATAACTTGCAGGTAATTTTAATGTAGTGTATTAATTTTATAGCTTACAATGAAAATTGTCTTAAAATGAAGCAAATCTTACTTTTGATAGCAGTATATTTTTTGTGCTCATCTCTTTCGGGACAATGTACCGCATTATTCACTTGGGATGACACAAATATAACAATCCAATTTATGGACCTTAGTACATCCAGCCCAGGCAACCCTATTGTAAGCTGGTCTTGGGACTTTGATGATGGAGGAAATACGTCCTTACAGCAAAATCCAATTTATACTTTTAGCGAACCAGATAAATACGATGTAGTACTAACTATTACAACGCAAGATGGTTGTTCCTCAAGTATTGAAATTGAAATTGAAACCTGTGTACTTGCAGTGTCTCATACCATAGGCACATGTAATTCTGAAGGGAATATTCCTGTCACACTATTTGTTTCAGACATATATGACAATGCTGATGATATAGATATCATCTTAAACGGTTCATCAATCCCCGGTAGCCCTTTTCCAATTGATGCGGATAACCCAGTTTCAGTAACTGTTTTTGTACCAGGAAATGGTTTAGCTCATGTTATACAGATACAAAGTACAGATATAGCAACATGTGGTAAGGTGCTAGAATTCACTGTTCCTGATTGTAATTCTAACTGTTTCCTTTCAAGTTTACAAGTTGGCTATCCTGCTGGAACTACTCATACAGTAGATGTAGGAGATGATTTTTTTAGTCCAGTTTCTACTGGAATTATCTTAGGAGATGTTGTGAATTTCAATTGGATTGGAGACGGCCATAGCACAACTTCAGACGCTACAAGTGGGGCAGATGCATGGAATAGTGGCGTAATTAGCATTGGTTCAAGTTATGATTTGACGATACAAAATCCAGGTGTTCATCCATATTATTGCATTCCCCATGGAAGTACAGGTGGTGTAGGGATGAGTGGCGAAATTCTAGCTAACTGCCCTACTGGAGATAATCTAGATTTGGAGATTAATTTCAATACTTCAATTGCAGACCCCCAGGGCTATAATGTTTATTACGATGCAGTTCTTGTTCCTGGTAGCCCATTTTCATACAATGGCATAGGCACACAAACAGTGACAATTAGCATAGCAGGTGATGGTAATACACATCCATTATTGATAGAGGACGTAAACGACCCATCTTGTACGTTATCATTAAACTATGATACTCCTGATTGCGGACAAGGAGGAGGAGATCCTGTATGTAACATTTCCGTAAATACTGGAGATCCTTCAGGATGTGATGCGAATCAAAATATATCGATCGATGCAACCATATTGATTGCTAATGGAGGCACAGGATTTGATCTGTCTATTGATGGTAACTCGTCAACATTTTATAGCTACGATGGATCAAATACCACAATTACTCTTAGTCTGCCTGGTGATGGACAGAGCCATTCAATAACTGTCACAGATAATGTAGATGCTACATGTACTGCTACAAGTAATGTCATTACTCCCAATTGTAATCTACCTTGTGACATAACTAATCTTGTCGCTGTTGCTGGTGGTGGCGGCGGTGGCGGTATTATTCACACAGTGGATGTTGAAGATAATATATTTAACCCATCAATAGTAAATATCACAGTTGGTGATCAAGTAGAATGGATATGGACTGGAGCGGTATTACATACAGTAAGTTCCGATGATCCAAATGGGCCAGAAAGCTTCGAAAGCGGACTGCAAGGTAACGGATCAACTTTTTTAAGCCCAGTACTTAGCGAAGGGGAGCATCCTTATTACTGTATGCCTCATGGTTTGCCGGGAGGTATAGGGATGGCCGGAACTGTATATGTTTTACCACCCTGTAATGCGGCTGGAGAGGTGATGGTTACGATTGATTTTGAAATCATAAGCAACGGTATTAATGGGTTTGAGGTATTTGTAGATGGTAATTCTTCAGGGATTTTCCCATATGCTGGAGGAAACGCACAAACTGCAACGTTTAATGTTGCAGGAGATAATATGTCTCACACTATCGAAGTTAAAGATGTAGATGACCCTAACTGTTCAGCAAGTACAACACTTGTGACACCAGACTGTAACGGAGGAGGCACTCCTGAATGTATGATTGATGTTTCAGGTGAAGTTACAGGCGGCTGTAACACATCAAATGAAGTACCTG
>CAZMKA010000058.1:0-19441 GCA_964566605.1 uncultured Saprospiraceae bacterium
AATTACTTCTCGTATGTTTTTTATTATTACTTCAGATTTAGAATATCCTCTTGATACCAAATAATAAGAATCTTCGTATTTTAGAATTAATGAGGGAAAAGATGTTGCACCCAATTTTGAAGAATAGTTAAATTCATTCTTTACTTCTAGTTTCATCTCTTCAGATTCGAATCTTTGTAAAAACTCTTCCTCATTTACTCCAAACTTTTGAGCCAACTCAACATACGTACTAGCATCCAATGGGTTCTTGTTCTGAAAATAGAAGCTATGCTGAATGCTCTTGAAATACGAATGTGTAATAGATGGATCAATTGACTTTATTGTTACGACTGCCCTACATGCTGGTTCTGTATCATATGCTATTTCTTTTTCTTCTAAAATATCATATGAAAACTTTTGACCAGTCCTTGCATAAACTTCTGCCCAATGATCTTTTAGGAAATCCTTCAGATCATGCATACTTTCTTTATTGTATGGTCTTAAGCCTCCCATGATTAATTCAAAATCAACCTCATCTCCTAACTCAATAACCGCTTCATCTAACTCTGAAGTAAATCCATAGCACCATGAGCACATAGGGTCACCAACATATATTAGCGTCGCTTTTTCTTGTCCATTAAGCATGAATGTAAAATTAAATAGTAGAAAAAGCGAATATATAAATTTCATTTTAGTCAAATAAACCTTCATAATCAGAAGAACCACCGCCTTCTCTTTCTTGGAAATCAATTTCTGGCATTTCATCTAAATCAAGTACTTCATCGTATGATTCCGATCCTCCCATCAATAACAAACTACTCTTCTTCTCATATTCTTCAAGCATTTTTAATCCTTGCTCTTCGAATACTCCACTTTGTAAATCTATTGAATCCATTACTGATGATGACATTTCCATAAATTGTTCCATTTCTCCCACTTTGTTTGCTACATCATCTGCAATATGTTCCATTGCTTGATCAAACATTTCTCTTTTGTCTTTGTCTCCACTTATAATGCTCATTGCACCTTTCATTGCAGAATGAGAAGTTTTAATTGCTTTATATTCTATTTCTTTTACTTTCACTTGGTCTTTTGTATCCTCAAGTAAAATTTCAGAGTTAGCGTACATTTTAGTAAGTACCTTGTGCAGAATACCCATTCTTTTATGAAGTGAAGCGTATTTCTTGTTACTTTCTTGAAGTCTAGCAGCTTTTCTTGTATTAAGTGCTAATGCTTGATTATTACCTTGTTCTTTTGCTTTTCTAGCAATAAGTAAATTTTGCTTTATTTCATCCTGATTTGAAGTAATCAAGTTTTTAATTTTTCGCATTTGTCCACGAAGACTACCTATCTGCTTACTCATTTTTTTGAGGTTGTCTTCAAGATCACTAATGTAATTTTTAAGAATGCCAATAGGATCAATCGTTATAAATATACTAGTAATTTTTCTCATTATAGATTTATACATATAACCTACAACAGCTCTCGCTTTTGGATCAACAGCAATATAAATAATAGCCAATAAAGCTACAATGGATATGATGATTCCTATCCCAGCTGTTAAAAATTTTAGTATTGCTGCACCCGCAGTAACTACAAAATATCCTCCGATAATTGCTGCAAGAATTAAAAATAATGCACCAGTCTTTCCTTCTGGTTTTTTCCAAAAACTTTTTGGTGTGAATGTATCGCTATCTAATGGGTTACTACCTGCCATATTTTTATGTATTATATATAATTTTCAAATTTTTCTAAATCATTTTTGAGTTTCAACTCAAAATGCTCGTACGAACTTACGAAGTTCTCAGTAATTGTTTCTAATTTCTGTCTTTCCTTTTGTAATCTTTCTTTAGAACCATTAATTTTCTCCTTGATTAGTTCATTCTCAGCTTTTAATTTCTTGATTCGAGCTTCGTTGTCCGCTAACTTTTTCTTTAACGCTTCATTCTTCTTATCAGTTCCAGTAAGTTTCTCTGTTCTGTTTCTTTTTAATGCCTCTGCAAAACTTTCCCGTTGATTTTTTAAAACAATCTCATATTCTCGAAGCGACTTTCTAAATTTTTCTTTTGTGAAACCCATTGTTTTTGCAGTGGTATAAGCCGATTTATATGCTGTTGCTTCATCAATATCCATTGCAATTAAAGTGTTTACAGAATGAATAAACTTTATATAATCAAATTCATCCTTGTAATTATCCTTTATAGCTTTTATCAATGCATCTGTTGACCTTTTGTCAAGTTCAATTGGTATCTCGAATATTCTTTTTAAATCAATTGCTGCCATAAGGAACCAAATTAAACTTATCTGCTCATATGAACAATACCTTTATACATATTCATTGGATTTTTCGATTAAAATATGTGTTTGACTTACGTCAAAAGTTGAATTTTAGCTTCAGTTTAATCATCAGATCTTTAAAGAAATATTTTATAGATTTTTGAAAAATGTTAAATCTAATTACTTGAAATACATAAAAAAGTATCTATATCCTTAAAAAATAGTTCTTTAAATGTTAATGTTTTTAATAATATGTATTATATTTGTAAACCAAACATCCCAGTTACAAGTAGACTTATACCAAAAGCCATTCCTTCCCAAGAGGAATAAAATGTAAAAAGTTATCTGAATTTATTCGGATAATACTTTTGCAAATCACAAACCGATGTATAAGTTATTGATTATAATATTTCTTTTTTTATCCATGCAATGGGCTGATGCTCAGGCTATACTTGATTTCGATCAACTACTAAAGCATGACTTTTCTGAAGTTAACTTGGCAGAGATTAACGCTCTCAATGCGGAAATTGATTACCTAAATAAAGATAACGGTTTAAGGTTCAATTCATCTGTTACAAAAAATGATTTTGCAGGACTTGAATTTGGTAGTATTTGGAGATTAAATGCTGGATTTCAGTTTGATTTTCTAAACGATGGTCTTCAAGAAAGGAAAAAAAGAGTAGTTCTATTAGAAAAAGATAGAGAAATTAAAGAGAAAGAATTAGAGTTAGAAAACCAAAATCGAAATTACGCTTACATATATAATTACATCATTTATTGTTTCAATAGGGAAAAGAAAAAGATTGTTGAGCAAAAGAAATTTTTACTTGGATCTTTAATCAATAAAAATTTTGATCTTTATTATAATCATGAGTTATCTTATGATGAGATTTTATATCTAAAATCTTTAGATGAAGAATGTGATTTACTTCAACTTTCAATGAGTCAAGTAGACAAACTTTTTGAGCAAATAGTAGATATTAGTGAAATCCCAAATCTAAATGCAGCTGATTTACCTATTCCGAAATTTAATGCAGATTCCATACTTTCTTACGGTACGAATTCACTGCAGGATGAAATATTGGAATTACGTAAAGAAAAATTAACTTCGAAGGCAGATTTAAATGATTTGCAGAGACTTTCAGTTTATGTAAATGTTCATGCAAGACCTCGAATTGAATCTCAAAATTTAAATGCAGGTTTATATAATAGCTTCGGTTTGAGGTATCAAACACCTTTGTTTTTTAGATCCAAAGAGGAGGAAAAATTAGTGAAGCTTCAAAAAGAAGTTCTTGTAGAAAAGTATGATGATATAAAATTTAATCAAAACAAAGAGCTCATCAACCTTATTTTGGATTACAATACAAAACTAAGGCAATACTCCAATTTTAAATTCAAGCTTGAAAAATTAAACGAAAAAAAGAGAGTGGAATTAGCTGTTCAAAATGTATCTACTTTGGGCGCAAGCACTAAAAGAAATTGGATATATGATCTTGAAATTCTTAATGTGAATTACGAATTGATGGAGCTTAAGCAACTTATATATTTAAGCTTATTACGAATTTACAACAAAGCCGATTTACCCGAAATACTTCCATTCATTACAGATTTTATTTTTGACGAAAGTCAAAAAAGATTCGAAGGTAAAAGAGTGCTTAAAATTACAATGGATCAAATCTTGAATCTTGATAAGAGTTTTATAATCAATTATTTAGAAAAGAATAATTTCGATTATGTTCTTTGTGTAGATGCAGTAAATTGTGATTTACTAAAACAAGAACTATATAGAAAAGGTATTACATTCTATGATAGCGCTGATACTTTCGCCGAACAAGGAGTATTTATTGTTCCTATAAATAAATTTACTTCACGTTCCCAAATGGAACTGTGGATTAATTTTCAACTGGAATCACATCCAGATCATTACTTGTTATTTAATGAAATCGAGAAGCTAGTGCAACTTGACAATAAAACATTGGGTGAGTAATGCGGAATTTTAGTCTAAGAGAAAAACAAAGCATAATAACCGTTTTACGGGAACCACCTAAAAAGGTGAATAAAGTTCCATGGCAAAAATGGTCATTTATAGCATTTCTAGTTTTACTTATTTCGATAATAGCTTACAGAGCTTTTGCAAGTTTATGGACAATACAGGCTAATGGTCAGATAGAAGTGAAAAAACAAACTGTTCACTTTGCTCAGGACATTAAATTGACACATTTTTTTGTTGAGGAAGGTGAAAAAGTGCAAAAGGGAGATACGTTATTTAGATATACGCCTATAGTAGATGAGTTTGTGAGTACATCTATTACAGATTATGATCGTCCTCAAGATTGGATTGAAAAGCAAAAGCTTGATTTATCTTCCAAGATTGCTGTTAAACGATTTGAAATTGAAGAATTAGGAGGAAGGATAATAGATGTAACAGAATTAGCTGAGTTAAAAAAGAAAATGGTTTTACTAGGCTCAGTAAATGATAAAAATCCTTATGAGCAATTACGCCTTCAAATTGAGCAACTGCGATTGCAACAACAGAGTGCTAAAAAGGAGAAAGAATATCTTCAAAAGTTATTGTACTCATTAAAGAAAAAAGATACAGCAGGTTCAAGAGTTACAACAACAAATAAGACGGTAAAGGACTCCAGAAGTTTCTTTGTTTCTACAATGGATGGTGTGATTGGTCAAATTAATTTCAACCCTGAAGAAACTTGTTTTAGAAGAGAAGAAGTGCTAACAATCCACGAGCTGAAAGATATGAAAATCAAAGTATACTTTGATCCTGTAGAAATGAAATATCTCCAAGCTGGGGATGAAGTAAATATCACTTTTCCTGATGGAAGCCAATCAATAGGAAAAATAGAAAACTTTCATGTTGCGACTTATGCATTGCCAGATGAATTCCAGAAAAAATACGAACCAACAACTAGGAATATTGTAGCAAATGTCACAGTTGTAGATGAGTATGACAAGTACAAGTTGATGAATTTCTATAAAATGAATGTTCGAATTTCAAAATCAAGATTTAAACTTTTTTCATGATCTTAAAGAATCTAGAAACTACTAGTGATATAATTGTAAACGAGTATGATATTGATTTTCATATCGTCAATTCGCAGTCGGATATTTCATTACAAGCTATGAGTTCTTGTGATGCAATTATATTTAGATCAGATTATATAAATTACTTGAAACCTCAAATTCAAAAACTGAGAAAGTCTGATAATCCTGCGCTTTACCTCAAGCCAATTTATGTTTCTTCGAAAAGAGCATTTTTGAGATTGGATAAAAATGTAGACGGATATTTGGGTGATTCTGAGCTTGAAGGAATCGTGAATGAAGTAAAAGATTTAATTGCTCGAGTCAAATTAATGAAAAGTTTCACTTTTCCTAAAGATGCTTCTTTCCACCAACGAAATTTCATAAAATTATCTCAATTTTTATTCACAAGAGATGAAAAGTTGGAAGCGAATAGGTCTCGAAGAGCACACATGGGATACTATTATAAATTCATTGATTATTTAGTTCCTGATCTTGAGCTTCATCAGTTTTTAGATGAGATAGAAAGAATGAAGGAAAGGGGATATATAACAACAGAACTTGTTGAAAAAGTTAGCTTGTGTAAATCATGTTCAAGTTCTTATTTACATTTCATAGAAACATGCCACAAGTGCAAATCAGTAGATATTGAAGGAGAGTCTTTAATTCATCATTTCCGTTGTGCATATATAGGGCCTGAAACTGATTTCAAACAAGGCGATGATTTGATTTGTCCAAAATGTGATAAGACACTAAGGCATATAGGAGTTGATTATGATAAACCAAGTGAAATTATAAATTGTAATTCTTGTAATCATCAATCGCAACAATCATCAATCATTGCAAACTGTGTAGATTGTGGATGTTCAAATGAATTATCAAAACTTCACACAAAATCCATGTATAATGTTTTATTAACTGAACAAGGAAAGAATTTAGCCATAAATCCTCATAGTCTTTTTGTCGAAATTGAATTAAGTAAGCAAGAAAAGATAGAACTAGAAATTGAACCTGATTTATTTGTTTTATTGTCGGGTCAAGAAGCGCATAAGCAGTATACAAGAAAAATGGGTTCCTATGTAATAGATATAAACTATTCACCTACTACCATTGAAAGATTAACTGCGACAGAAACAGCAACATTTAAGTTGGAATTCAAGAAAATACTGATTAATTACTTAGATGACATTGACTTGTTTTGTACAATAGATGCAACAAATTATCGATTATTATTGGTTTCAAAACAACAGTCGTACATTGACGATATGGTAAAAACCCTTGAGTATAATATTAACAAAGTACTCAATGATAATTTCAATGATCCAGTTCATGAATTACAAGTTAATCCAACTAAACTCTAAGAATGGATATTAGTTTATTAGAAAACTTAATACCAGAATTCATAAGTTTCTGGATAAATGGTGGAACTTCCAAGTTCATCAGGGTTTTCTGGTATTTCATTTTATTTGAGTTAACTCGTTATATATTATTGGATTACGTCGTTTATTTCTACAGGTATTTTACAAAAGCTACAAGAAAAGAAAAGTGGAATAATGCAAAGCGATTATTAAGAACTGAGAATCCATTTATTTCCATTGTAGTTCCTGGTAAGAACGAGGGTAAAAACATCTATAAGTTAGTAAAATCTTTGTCGGAACAAACCTATCAAAATTTTGAATTGATAGTTGTCGATGATGGTTCTACTGATGACACACCAATTATAGGTAAGAACTTGTTGGACAGAGGTTTAATTGATAAATTTCTAAGGAATGATGTAAGGGGAGGAAAGGCAAGCGCTGCAAATCTTGCTGTGCGATTTTCGACAGGAAAATATATTGTGCATTTGGATGCTGATTGTAGTTTTGATGTAGATGCAATTGAAAATATTTTAGTTCCATTTTATATGGATGAGAAAATTGGTGCAGTAGGGGGGAATGTAAAAGTGAGAGATTATGAGAGTAATCTTGTTTCAAGATTGCAAGCGATTGAGTATTTGAAAACTATCTCTGTAGGAAGAATTACAACTTCTGAATTGGGTATATATAAGATTATAAGTGGTGCATTTGGTGCTTTTAGAACTGATATTATTAATCAAGTTGGAATATGGGATATTGGTCCAGGTTTGGATGGAGATATTACTGTAAAAATTCGGAAAGCAGGCTACAAAACAGTATTTGAGCCAAGCGCTGTATGCCTTACGAGTGTACCACCTAAATTCAAGAATCTTTTTAAGCAAAGGATGCGTTGGAATAAGTCAATCATTCGATTTAGACTTAGAAAGCACCGTGATGTTTATTTGCCAACTAAGCATTTTTCATGGTTTAATTTGGCAAGTTTTGTTGAAAACGTGTTCTATAATATTATACTAGATATTGCATGGTGGTTTTATTTCATTGACATCATAGTAAATTATAATTCACAGCTATATAATATTATTATGATGAATTTCACTTTGTATATGACAAGTGGATTTTTACAAATGTTCATGACATATTTATACAGTGAGAGAGCAAAGCAAGAATTGAATTTATGGATATACGTTCCACTTGTAACTTTCTATAATGGCTATTTTTTAAGATTAGCTAGAACCAGAGCATATATACAAGAAGGAATTTTCAAAAAATCATACGAGGATCCTTGGAACCCAGTAAAAAGTTCTCATCAAGCAAAAATCCATGGTTATTAAATTTTGGGGTTAAACCCCAAAACGCTTTTCATTCTTAAAAACTCATCAAAGAAAGGTGCATTAATTTCCACCTTTTGATTAGTAACAGGGTGTTCGAATTCCAATTTAGAGGCATGCAGCAGCATTTCAGTAAATCCAAAGTGTTCTTTCATTAGTCTGTTCTGTTTATTACATCCATGTGGTCGATCGCCTATAATAGGATGAAAGATATGGCTCATGTGTCTACGAATTTGATGCATCCTTCCGGTTTGAGGGTTTAGTTTTATAAGCGAATATCTGGCAGTTTGAAATTTGCCATTTGCCAAAGGTATTTCTGTTTGTTGAATAGTGGTGTAAGCGGTTATAGCTTTTTGAGATTTACCAGCTTCGTTTTTAAGTTCGTAGTCAATAATGTCTTGATTTTTTGTGAAACCTCTTACAATCGCAAAGTATGTTTTTTGGATTTCTCCATTCATAAATAATTTAGACATTTCTTTGTGAGTTTTGGGCTGTAGCCCAAAAAGAAGGACCCCGGAAGTTTTTCGATCAAGTCTATGAATAGGGTATACATAAGAGTTCAATTGGTCTCTTAATTGTTGGAGCACGATAAGCTTAGCATCACGAGCTATTGGAGATTTATGAGTTAGCCAGCTGTAAGGTTTATTAACAGCGACAAGGAACTCGTCATGAAAAAGAATAGAAAGTTGGGGCATAAGTGTCAATAATTTTTTGGACTTTCGGAGGAAAGATATAAAAATGAGTTGTGAAAAGAAGTAAGATGAGTCAAGAACTGGTGAAATATGACGTTTTTGACGGATGAAATTGGTGGGATTTGAGTTAAGGAGGGGGTGAGTGAGTTAAAAGTGTGCTTTTTATAAGTTTAGATACTACGTAACCTCGAAAGGCCCTATCCATAAGACTCTCAACAAACCAAATACCTCTTATCCAACCCCACTGAATCAACATTATCCACTCATCTTCAATACTATACCGTCGACTCGACTGCCCTTTTATTTCCTCTCCTTCTTTCATCTTCTCTTCATATTTCTCATACTCCTCAACACTCTCAAAATAATATCGCTTATACCTCTTCTGCACTAATACTCCTTCCCGCCCTCTAATCGCATTCACAGCCTTAGCATATGTACTATGAAATATCCTTACTTGTTCACTAACTATGCGCCAAGTTTCCTCTATAAACTTAGTATTTATTTCCTTACCATTCCGCTTACAACGCTTGATGTATTTTGCAGTCAAGCTTTTACTATCTCTTGTCCTCAACAAGATTTGATAGCCCTCACTACTTAAATATATCTTGTGGGTCTCAACATATTCAATCATATATCTATTCCATAAAATCTTGAAAAGCCTTACTTCATCTTCCGACTCAAAATAACAGCTCCTCGAACTCGATTTGCTCTCAAATAAATAATACGATGCACATCGTAATGTAATAGTTTCTAACATGGCTCACTCTTTTATACACTAAGTAATTCAATTTGTTATCTATCAAATAATCTCTTTTCTTATTAGTGTAATGACCCATGCATTTCGTTCCAAAATTTTTGAAGTTTTTTAAAAATAGTTTACAATATATTTATAATCAAATACTTATATTCTAGTATTTGTATTTTTCATATTATGATTAATTGTAATGTGTTTGCCTTTTCTTCTCATTATCATATTAATCCCTTTTCAATTTCCCACTTATTCCTTCCTAACCTGTCTTTATTCATATATTATATTTCCACTTTCGTAGAGTATTTCTCATCACCTGTCTGATTCTGGGAATTAAAAAATTAATACACTGTTTATCTTTATAATTCATCGCATGTAAGTATGATTTACTTACCTTTGCGCAAATTTTACAGGGACATAGAATGGACAGAACGCAAGTAATAGGATTAATCTTGATATTCGGGCTAGTTTTCGCCTGGACTTTCAATAATAATAAACAAAGACAAGCTGCAGCAATCGAACAAGCAAGACTCGATTCTATCGCACTTGTCGAAAATGAAAACCTTAAAGCTGAAGAGCTTATTAAGGAGTCTACTAACGCAACACCTAGCAATCAAGTTGTTGCCACTCAAGCTCCTGATATTCCCGACTCCCTAATGGATCAAAGACTAATGATGCAATATGGCGTATTTGGTGAAAATGCTAAAGCTGGTGAAGAAAAAATCCAACTAGAAAACGACAAAATGATTGTCGAATTTAGTTCTCAAGGTGGTAAAATCTCTTCAATAACTCTGAAAGAATACGATAAAATAACTGAAGACGATAATAAGGTTAAATCGAAATCACCAGTTATTCTTTTAGATAATCCTGAAAATAGATTCTCTTACCTTTTACCAGTCAAAGGCGTACCGGGTAGTGTTATTGATACTGAAGAATTAAACTTTAAAGCCAGTGTAAGTGGTAATGAAATAACATTTACATCAGGCACTTCTGGTGAATTTAGCCAAGTTTATACGTTAGGTGATGGTTATGAAATCGATTATAACATCGCTTTTCAAGACCCTAATAATGTATATAAAAGTAGTACGCCTGTCGAATTAAAATGGGTGAATCATCTTGATAGAATTGAATTGAATGATTACTTTGAAAGATTTTATTCTACAGTTTACTTTAAGGAAGAAGACAAAAGATCAGACTATTGCAATTGTAGAAAATCCGATATTGAAGAAGTAAGTAAGAATCCTATTGAATGGTTTTCTCATGTAAACCAGTTCTTTAATACAAGTCTTATTGCACAAGGTACTGGCTTTGAAAACGGTGTTTTCGAAACGAAAGTTCTTGAAACTGATAGTGAAGATCTTAAAATCATTGAAAGTAGTGTTGAAATACCAGCCTCAGCAATAGCTGACGGTTCATTTGATATGGCAATGTTCGCAGGTCCCAACGAGTTTAAGATTCTTAAAACTTACGGTAATGATCTCCAAATGATTATTCCTTTTGGCCGTTCTTTTTTCGGATCGATTAACAGACACTTTATACGTCCTTTGTTTAATTTCTTTGACAATATCGTAGGAAATAAAGGTATTGCAATCATCCTTATGATTTTCCTTATTAAAATGGTGCTTTACCCACTAACTTATAAGATGTTGAAGTCTCAAGCGAAAATGGGGGCACTTAAACCTGAGTTAAAAGGACTTAAAGAAAAGCATAAAGATGATCCCCAAACTCAACAAGTAGAAACGATGAAAATTTATCGTGAATATGGCGTGAGTCCTCTTGGAGGTTGTATGCCTATGCTTGTCCAAATGCCAATTTGGTACGCATTATTCCGTTTTTTCCCGGCATCAATTGGATTCAGACAAGAGTCTTTCTTGTGGGCTTATGATTTATCATCGTTTGATGATTTGATTCGTCTGCCTGCTGAAATTCCTGTGTTGGGTGCGCACTTGAGTTTGTTTACTTTATTATGGGTAGTAACTCAATTGATATATACCTATTATAACACAAAGCATATGGACATGTCTGCAAATCCAGCAATGAAATATGTGCAGTATTTTATGCCAATTATGTTCTTGGCTTTCTTTAATCAGTACGCTTCTGGTCTTACAGTTTATATGTTCTTCTCGAATCTGTTTAACATAGGTCAAACAATTATAACGAAAGAGTTTGTTTTTAGTAAAGACAAAATTCGTCAACAGTTAATGGCGAATAAAATTAAGCCGAAAAAGAAGAAGAGTAAGTTCATGCAGAACATTGAGAATGCTGTTAAACAACAACAAGAGATACAAAAAAATCAGAAGAAGAAGTAATAGTGGTATTGTTTTTGGGCTTTAAGCCCAAAAACTTTCACGAAATTATTTTGAGCTCTTCTTGAATCCTTCGCAATTCTTTCTGGAAATAGCGCAATCAAGTGCATTGCTTATTTCTTTCCAGTAAAATTCGGAATCCACTTCATTAGTTGTTCCTATTAAACTTGGGAAATACGTGAAGAAGGTATTATTCTTAGAATTGTATTGCTTGTTCGGAGACCAGAAATTCATATGTTTTGATTTTTCATCCTCATCTTTAGCGTGAACTATGTGTCTTTTTCTTTTGGAAGCTGAATTGTTCTCAAACAATCTCGTTCCAGTTTCATTTCTATAATATTTATCATTTTCTTCCTCGATTATAAGATACACATCATAAGAATCAAGTTTGTTGAAATTGATATTATTTATATCATGTTTTTTAACTTCCGCAGGGCATAAAGAAATGACGCATGAAGGCATTTTGGGAACTTCCACCTGTCCTGAGGCAAGTTCATAAGCTATAATTCCTCCCATACTATGACCTATAAAAGTAACTGGTAGATTTAGTACATTCTCATAATTCTTCTTAATATCTTTATATGCTGATGTCAATGAACTCGATATAAAATTAAGATCTTCAGCATTCTTACTTACAACGTAGTCTTGATATGCTGGATAAATGACGATATAATTTTTACGTAAAAGGAAGTTTATGAAATTGCCGTAAACTTTGGGATTGCTAGCTTGCATGGAATGAATTAATACAACTACTCCATCATAATCCTCCACATTAATAGGGTAGAAGATGCTGTACGAATTTCGTTCCTCTATTTTATGTGTAGAAGAAAATGTAAATAAATCTTTCTCTTGACTATTTCCTTTGTTTGGAATTATGAAAAAGCTAAAGATTAATACAACTAAAAGAATTTTGAAATGCATCTAGGCTATTGTCTTAGAACAACGTCAAAAGTAAAGGTTTATTCTCATTTTTTATAACGAACGCTGAGTACCTTGATCCTACTTTTTCTCTTTTTGGGCTCAAGCCCAAAAAAAATAATTGTTTGGTACTTGTTTTTGTATTAAAATTGTGTCGTAACTTTTTTAAAAACCATAGATTGAAAAAAGGAAAAATAGGAGTAATTGGTGCTGGTAGCTTTGGGACAACCATTGCTAATTTGATTTCGAATAATGCTGATGTATTACTGTACGCAAAGTATGAAGATCAAGTTATAAAAATCAATGAAACACATTCCAATCGAGGTTATGATATTAATGAAAATATAAGAGCTACAGGCTCTCTAGAAGTTATTGCCCAAGAATGTGACGTTATTTTCCCGGTAGTTCCTTCTGCTGGATTTCGTACACTTATGCAAGATCTCAGCCCTTTTGTAGGCCCTAGACATATAATTATTCATTGTACCAAAGGCCTTGATGCTGATATTATAACTGATCCCAATATTGAATTTTTAGATAAAGCCTCAATACATACGATGAGCGAAGTGATTCGCCAAGAAACTAGTGCAATTCGTGTAGGTTGCATTAGTGGCCCCAATCTTTCTCGTGAAATTATGGCTGGTCTTCCTGCGGCTACCGTTATTGCAAGTGAATTTGATGAAGTTATTCAAATTGGTCACACTTTGTTGTCTAATCCTAATTTTTTCGTCTTCGGTTCCAAAGAATTAAGAGGCGTTGAATTTGCAGGTGCTTATAAAAATATTATTGCTCTAGCTGGAGGAATTTTATATGGTAAAAAACTTGGAAAAAATATAGAAGCTCTACTTATAACTAGAGGTCTTCGTGAAATGATTTACCTAGGAAAAGCGGTAGGTATTCATGAAAGAGCTTTTCTTGGAACAGCTGGATTAGGTGATTTAATAGCAACAGCAACGAGTGTTGATAGTCGTAATTTTAAATTTGGAGAAGGAATTGCGAAAGGCAAAGATATCAAAGAAATTTTGGGCTCAATGTCTGAAGTTGCAGAAGGTGTGAGGACGCTAAAAATAGCACATCTTTTAAGTAATTTTTATAACATCAATATTCCGATTAATAACATTCTATATAAAATTATCTATGAAGATTTTCCAGCTGATGCAGCCATCAAGTATTTGATGAGTTACCCATATAGCGCTGATGTTGATTTCTTATCTTCTTAGATAAATGGTTTTGTAAACGTAGTCTACAATATAATATCATTCCAAAGCTTGTAAATTGTGATTAAAAATCTTTTCCTTTTGAAGGATTCTCCAGCCAACTTTCCTTATTCATTATTCATCTTATTATGATACCTTTGCTTCTATGAATGACTTATACAATCAGTTGAATAATCCCAGCAAGCTTTTCTTTCTCACAGGCCCCTGTGCGGTAGAGAATGAAAAAGTGATGGATGATGTTGCTAAAGAGCTAGTCAGATTAAGAGAAAAATTCGACATTCCTATCGTCTTTAAGGCAAGTTTCAAAAAAGCAAATAGAAGCAGACTTGATTCTTTTACAGGAATTGGTAATGAAAAAGCAATAACCTTACTTTCCTCAATTGCAGCTAAATATAAATTGCCAACAATAACAGATATACATAGTCCTGAAGATGCAGTTTTCGCGGCTAAATATGTTGATATTCTTCAGATTCCAGCTTTCTTGTGTAGACAAACTGATTTATTAGTTGCTGCTGCAAAAACTGGAAAAATTATTAATATCAAAAAAGGTCAATTCCTTAGTCCTGAAGCGATGCAATTCGCTATCCAAAAAGTGAAAGATTCTGAAAACGATAAAGTACTACAAACAGAAAGAGGCACTTCTTTTGGGTACACTGATCTAGTTGTAGATATGAGAGGAATTCCCGTAATGAAACAACATGGATCACCTGTAGTAATGGATGTAACACATTCACTTCAACAACCGAATCAATCAAGTGGAGTGACAGGAGGTCGTCCAGCTCTTATTGAAACAATTGCGAAAGCAGCTGTTGCTGCAGGTTGTGATGGTTTATTTATTGAAACACACCCCAAGCCTTCCGAGGCTTTGTCGGACGGAGCTAATATGCTTTCTCTTGAAAAGTTAGAAGACCTTATGAATAAATGTTTACGAATCAAAGCTGCACTTTGATGAATTCAGAAATAGTAGAAGTAAAAATAGGCGTTGACTTCATAAATGATGAAGATTACATCTCCTATGAAATCGAAAAGGCAAAAAAGCAAAATCGCGAGATCAAAAACTTTGTACTAAAAAGAAAATCTCTTGATTCTAGACAACGAAACATCTTTTTTCTCATGAGATATGAGTTGTTTTATGAGGCAGAAAGTACAAAAACTGTTCCTTCTGACGATTATCAAGATGTTTCGAAAACAGACAAAGAGGCTGTGATAATAGGTGCTGGTCCCGCTGGTTACTTTGCCGCTCTACAATTAATTAAAGACGGAATCCGACCTATAATTTTTGATCGTGGGAAGGATGTAAGAGAACGAAGACGAGATTTACGTGCTATCCAACAAGATGGTGTCGTTAATCCACATTCCAATTATTGTTTTGGAGAGGGTGGTGCTGGAACGTACAGTGACGGTAAATTGTATACACGTTCTTATAAACGAGGGAAAATCAGTGACATCCTTCAAACCTTGCACGATCATGGTGCACCTGACGATATATTATACGATGCGCATCCGCATATAGGATCCAATAAACTACCTAAAATAGTCACTGCATTAAGAAACACAATAGAATCTTATGGAGGTAAAGTGCACTTCAATTCTTGGGTAGTTGATATTGAAATTAAAAATAATGAAATAACTTCTGTCCTATTAGAAAATGGAGATTCTTATAAATGCTCTCAATTAATACTAGCAACTGGACACAGTGCAAGAGACATCTTTCACTTACTACATAATAAAGGAGTTGCACTGGAAGCAAAAGATTACGCTATTGGTATGAGGATTGAACATCCTCAAGATCTTATAGATGAAATGCAGTACAGACATGCACCTAGACACGAAAATTTACCTGCTGCTAGTTATCGATTAGCTACAGAAATTGATAATAAAGGTGTATTTAGTTTTTGCATGTGTCCTGGAGGACTCATCGTTCCCGCAGCAACTGCTCCTGGTGAATTAGTCGTTAATGGAATGTCTTTAAGTCGAAGAGATTCGCCATTCAGTAACAGTGGGTTTGTGACCGCAGTTGATAACGATGATTTTAAAGATTTCGCAAACGATGGAATCTTTGCAGGCCTTAATTATCAGAAACACCTCGAAAGTTTACTTTGGGAATATGGAGATGGAAGCCAGAAAGCTCCTGCTCAAAATGTTATGGACTTTATAGAAGGTAAAACAAATACTGCTTTACATAATACATCTTATATACCTGGTCTTTACAGTGCTCCATTACATGAATTATTACCTGTTCCTATTGTAGATAGAATAAGACAAGGTCTGAGATATTTCGCAAAACGAAATAAACAATATCTTACGAATGAAGCTCAGTTCATAGGAATAGAAAGCAGAACCAGTTCGCCTATTCGTATACCTAGAGATTATACTACAGGTCAACATCCACATATTAAAGGTTTGTTTCCTTGTGGTGAAGGAGCTGGATATGCTGGTGGTATTCTTTCAGCTTGTATGGATGGAATCTTTTGTGCGAAAAAAGTGGATAGTTATATTTCGAATTAACATGTTCATCTGTACAAACAATGGTTGCAATTCATATATATGATTTTTTTACTTGGTTTTTATATTGTCATAATCAGTATATATATTTATTTATATATAAATCTTAAACAATTTACTTTCCATGCTTTACATATGTCAACCAAAAATATATAAATTGGAGTTGCTTTATCTTGTTGATTTTCAAGGTAAAGTCGATTTATTCCTTTACATTTGTTCCATAAGCATTGATAAAAATACCCGTTTTTTCACTTTTATTTGTCAACAATTCTTCTAGAATTACATTCAAATATAAACGTATAAAAATTATATCTCCCGGAATAACTTCATGACTTTTCGCGACTTCTGGAAACAAATCAATCCTAAAAAGCATATTACTTTATGAAAGCAATATTCGACCTATTGGCTAGGATTATGTTATCAGCCATTTTTATTTTCGAAGTTTATGATTCGATTTATTTTTATGGTAAGACCAAAGAGACAATGACTGAATATGGGCTTACTTGGAATCAAGATTTTCTATTAATTTCAGTAATTGTTTGTTTAATCTTTGGAGCTACTTTAGTGTTAATTGGTTACTATGCTAATTTGGGAGCTATATTATTACTCTGTTATATTATTCCTACAACATTAATTGTTTATTCTTTTTGGAATGACCCTCAGGAAGTTCAACGGATTCAATCAATTATGTTCATGAAGAACATTGCTATTATAGGCGGTTTACTTCTATTGATGGTAAATGGTGCTGGTAAATACAGTGTTAAAAGACTTATTCACGTCTTAAGACTTCCTAAGTAATATCATTAATAAAGTTGCTTGTAAATCACAGAATCAATGATTATAAATTGATTGCACTACTGCAATATTTACAATATACAGCATCGCTATCATGACCTTCTTTTCCACAATTCATGCATACCTGTGTAGTAATATCTTCTTGATTCTTTCCACCTCGTATCATTTCTGAAGACACAATTCCTGTAGGTACAGCAATTACTGCGTATCCCATAATCATTACAACCGCAGCTATAAATTGCCCAAATTCAGTTACTGGCGAAATATCTCCATAACCGACAGTCGTCATAGTTACTATAGCCCAGTAAATTGATCTTGGTATACTATCGAAATCTGGATTCACTCCACCCTCTACTAAATACATCACACTTCCCACAATGTTAACCATAACGAAAATGAAAAATAGAAAGATGAAAATCTTATCTCTGCTTGCTTTTAATGAATCAACGATAAAAGACCCTTGATTCATAAAGCCTACCATCTTGAAAATCCTGAAAACCCTAAGTAATCTTAGTGCTCTTATTATGATCAATGATTGGGTTCCTAGCATGAAAATACTTAGGTATGTAGGTAGAATCGCTAATAAATCTATAATACCGTAAAAGGAAAACACATAATTCCTTCTCCTGTACGAACAATAAACTCTTAAAATATATTCGATTGTAAAGAATATAGTCAGAATCCACTCCGCAGAATATAAAAGGTTACCGTATTTAATATTTATAGATGATACACTTTCTAAATTTACTAGAACAATACTTAAAATAATAAATAGCATCAAAAGAATATCGAAACGCTTGCCTAACGGGGTGTCAGCCTCGAATATTACTGTATGTAAATTTCGTTGTAAAGGAGTTAAATTTTGTTTTTTTGCCATGAATGATTCATTCCTATAATGTAAATTTAGTTTTTATTGTAGAATTTCAAAACTGCATGCATCTTCATTACCACTTTCATCTATAATCAATAGCCTATGATTGCCCTCTTTTAACAAGATGCTCATTTCATGTATTTTTTGGGTTGAACCCAAAAATTTATCATCTAGATGCCATAATAATGTTGCATCTCTACTTATATGATGCGCTCTCAATACAATTTTGTTTCGTTCTCCTTCACCTATTTTTGGTTGATAAATTTGCATGTTTTTCTCTGGATAGATAATCTTGGTTGTCTTTTCATTTTCCTGTTTTATACACGATGGATGAAGCGGTAATGGGGGAGTATAAAGCTGTGTTTGCTTGTAATAATATGCAACCTCTATTGGTATAGAAGTCTCTACTTTTGTAATGATATTGCCTTCATAGCAATTTTTATTCACCTTATAGGAGCCTGTGTTGTCAGTAAATATCTGTTGATGATGTGTACATTGTTTTATAAATGAACTTGACCTTGAAATATAATTGCTATCAATAGGGCAAAATTCATTTGCTAGATTTCCTGAAAGCTTACAAAACGGGATTTTTACTAAATCATCTATTGGCTCTTCAAATTTTCTATGTCCTTCCAAAGTGTTAATCACCTTGAAAAATATTGGTGCAGCAGCTATTGAACCTATTATACCAGGCCTTCCTTCTCCATCGCTATTTCCCACCCATACACCAACTGCATACTTTTCATTAACACCTATTGCCCATGCATCTTTAAATCCATTACTTGTACCTGTTTTCCAAGCGATAGGCACATGATGTGAAAATTGTTTCCATTCACCTTCCTCCGTTGGCCGCTTTAATTCTTTTAACTGTTCAAATGTTTGCCATATGTTTTCTGCTCTTAGAATCGGTGCATCTTTTGTTAATCTAAGCTCTTTCTGATCATTTTTCTTTTGAACATATTCTTTTTGTAAAACGGATTTATAGATTGGTGCTTTCTCATAGTATCCATCATGATCTGTATATGTTTTAAGTATTTTAGCCATACTCGCATAAGCATGGGTTAATTCCCAAAGACTACTTTCTCCTCCTCCTAATATGAGCGGGATCCCATAATATTCACTTGATTTGTTAATACCTTCCAAACCCATCTGTTGGCAAAATAACCTGAATTTTTCGATTCCATATTGATGCAGCAAATAAGCAAATGGAATATTAAGCGATTTTTGAAGTGCTTTATTTGCTGGAATTAATCCCGTATGTTCTTTATTGTAGTTTTGAGTTATAAATCCTCCTATGGAAAATGGATAATCTGGTAAAAAAGAACTTTTTGAAATGAGCCCATTATCCAACGAACTTGCATATAATATTGGTTTTAATATACTTCCTGTACTCCTTTGGGCTTGAACCATATCAGTA
>CAZMKA010000059.1:0-8584 GCA_964566605.1 uncultured Saprospiraceae bacterium
CCGCATATATCAAACTCCTCAATTAATTTTTCAGCATATTTTTTACATATATCCTCTATCTCTTTTGTAACCTCAGCAGGTGCAAATAAATACTTTACTAAATTAGCTACAGGATCAAAAACCATTTCAACTACATCATAGCTTACCACCTGGTTCATTTCATTCCTACAAGCTATTACAGCTAATTCTTTTTCAATGTTAACTAAGTCTTCAACTAAAGATGAGCCTTTTAATAAATAATTTAAGTCTTGCTCAGTATTTACAACGAAAACCCCCTTACCGTCATATCCATCTTTTCTAGCTTTTTGAACAAAAGGGATTTTTATATCTCCTTTTTTAACTGCATGAATAATATCTTTTTCTGAATTAAAAAGAAGATAGTTTGATGTTGGGAATTTATTCTTAACATAAAATTCTTTTTGAAGCCCTTTATCTTGTATTATTCTTAATGCAGATGGAGACGGATGTACTTTTTTACCACTTTCTTTTAACTTTTCAAGCGCCTCAACATTTACTCGTTCTATCTCTATAGTTATAACATCCTTATCTTGACCAAAAGCCATTACATCTTCATATTTAGTAAAATCACCTTCAACAAAGTTTCTAGCAATTTTACCAACTGGAAAGTGTGAGCTCTTATCAAGAAAATGAATATCTAAATCAAGACCTATAGTCTCTTGAAATATCATTCTCCCTAATTGGCCTCCACCTAATACACCGATCTTCATAAAATTGTAATTTTGTTTGTGATAGTACCTATAGCTTAGAAATGATATAATTATTATAAATTTAATTATACCAAAATTACTAAGACACAAATATGAGTTATTAATTGTAAAATCTCACTCTTTAAATCAACATCTATCAATACAAAAGTATTAATTTCGCATTTTTCTATAAAATGCAGAAATCAATGAGCAGAACGATTATTAAAAATGTAAGAATAATTAATGAAGGACAATCAATTCATGGAGATGTATCTATAAAAGATGGTAAAATCGAAAAAATTGGTGGACAAATTGATGCTCAAGGAAATGAGATAATAGGGGAGAGTAAATGGCTGATTCCCGGCATCATTGATGATCAAGTGCATTTCAGAGAACCAGGGTTGACTCATAAAGCGAATATTAAAACAGAGTCGTATGCTGCAATAGCGGGTGGTACAACTTCCTTTATGGAAATGCCAAATACTAAACCAAATGCACTAACTCAAGAACTACTCCAAGATAAATATGATATAGCTGCTCAAGTTAGTCCAGCTAATTATTCATTCTTTATGGGTGCAGGAAATGATAATATCGAGGAAGTTCTGAAAACAAACCATGAAGAAGTTTGTGGAATTAAGATTTTCATGGGAAGTAGTACAGGAAATATGTTAGTTGATAATAGAACTACTCTTGAAAACATATTCTCAAAGTCTCCTATGCTTATCGCAACTCATTGTGAAGATGAAGCTACGATAAGAAGAAATACTCAAGAATATATAGACAAGTTTGGTCAAAATATTCCCATTAAATATCATCCGATTATTCGAGATGTTGAAGCGTGTTATTTATCTTCTTCTATGGCTGTAGAACTAGCAAAGAAACATAATACAAGACTACATATTCTTCACATTTCAACTGCCAAAGAATTAGAACTGTTTGAAACCGGTCCTATTGAAAATAAAAGAATTACATCTGAGGTTTGTGTACATCATCTTTACTTTAATGCGGATGATTACGATACATTAGGCACAAAAGTAAAATGTAACCCCGCTATAAAATCAAGACAAAATCAAGATGCATTATTACCTGCATTATTGAATGACACTTTGGATATTATAGCAACAGATCATGCACCACACACAGTTGATGAAAAGAATAACCCTTATACAACAGCGCCTAGTGGTTTGCCTTTGGTTCAACATTCCCTAAATCTTATGCTTGACTTTTATGATAGAGGTCTTATCAGTTTAGAAAAGATTGTTGAGAAAATGTGTCATGCACCCGCTAAGTGCTTTCATGCTGTAAATCGTGGATTTATAAGAGAAGGTTATGCAGCAGATCTTGTGCTCATTGAGCCTAACAAAGCTTTTGAAGTGAACAAAAGCAACATTTTATATAAATGTGGTTGGTCTCCTTTGGAAGGAAAGAGTTTTAACCATACTATAGCTCAAACTATAGTCAATGGTAATGTGGTTTATACAGATGGAAAATTTGTTTCTGACGAAAAAGGTCAACGAATGAGGTTTAAACCTTTTTAATGTAAATGGGCTTTCGCCCAAATTAAAATGCTTATACCAATTTAATTTCGGAATGTCGAATAAAATTCTGCAGATAAAAAGGATTAGTTCGAGGCTGAAAACGCAGATGTAGCCTTAGCTACAGCGAGTATTTCTAACGAAGAAATCATTCTTTTTAGCAAGAATATATGCGGCAATTTCGGATTAAATTGGTATCAGAAGCCTATAGATTTCTTAACATTCTTATTCTCTTTTCTTAATACTGCCATTTTGATAGCTGTAGCAGCTGCTTCTATGCCTTTATTACCATGTTTGCCTCCAGAACGCTCTAAAGCTTGTTCCATATTATTTGGGGTTAAAACCCCAAAAATTACTGGTATACTTGACAAGATACCGAGTTGAGCGATAGCATTTGCAACTGCATTGGAGATATATTCATCATGCTTTGTTTCGCCTTTAATCACACAACCAATACATATTATTGCGTCGTACCTTTCTGTCCCCATAAGTATCTTAGCACCCATAGGTAGTTCATAAGAGCCAGGTACATCAACACATTTAATATCATCTGCACTTGCTCCTTTTTCTATAAGAAAATCATAGCACCCCTTTTGTAGAGCATTTGTTATTTCAGTATTCCATTCAGACCGAATAATACCAAATTTTAGTCCTTCACCAGAAGGAACTTGTTCTGTTAGAGCAGCTGATAGATTTTGAATTGAACTAGACATATGATGTTTTATTTATAGAACAAAAAAATAAGCATTATTGATTTACACAATAATGCTTATTTTAAATTTTAATGAGATGAGTTATTATTGTACAATAAACTTCTCAACATCTCCAGCTATTTTAGAAGCAGGATATTTATCTTTTATTTCAGCGAATATTTTTTGTGCTTCACCCACATTGCCATTTTTCATTTCTAGTAAAGCAAGTTTGTTCATATAATATGGAGTAAAAAATGCATTTTCTTTTGAATTTGCTGCTTTTTTATAATAGCTAAGCGCTTTATCAAAATCATTTAACTCAGAGTATGCATCACCTAACGTACCATTCTTCATAACTGGAAGAATATCACCTTTGGACTTTACATCTTCTAAATAATCAACTGCATCTTGGTATCTTCCTAAATTTAAATAACTTACACCAGCGTAATACTTTGCAGTATTAGCAGTTGCTGTACCGCCATAATTATCTATAATATCAAGGAAACCATCAAATCCAGCTCCTGGATTTTCAAGTGCTAATGCAAAAGAATCTTGAGCGAATTGTTCTTGTGCTTTAGTCATTGCTGCAACAGCGTTCTTTTCTTTAGGTCCTACTACAGCGTACTTATATATGAAATATCCTAGTGCTAACAATAGTATTAGTCCAACAAGACCACCTACTAAGTTCTTATTCTTTTCTAGATAATCAGTTAAATTATCCTTTTTCTCAACGATATCAACTATCGTTTCTTCGCTTTTTTTCTCTACTTTTCTTTTTGCCATTGTAATGTAAGTTGATTAGTATTTTTTAAATTCTTAAATGAATTTAAAAAATCAAGCGCAAAAGTAAGCATAACCTTTAATAACACATAAATAAACGACAAGTATTTTATACTTAAACTTTCAATTTCTCACTATTTCATCTTAGTTTATATATCTCGTTTCTTAAATATATAATAAGTTAAGCCTAAAAATATTAATATATAATTGTTGTTGCTATAGAAGCTTGTGAATAAGTTAAGAACCCAATTGATTCTTTTATATTCTCATTAGGTATGGGCATTGGTGCTAAATCTTCCATTGCATTTAACGGATAATAATTATGTGTTAACCCATCAAATACTTTACGATGACCAAAAAGCCTAATAATTGGTTCTAGTATGATTCCATATGCTAAATATGTTAAAACAGCTAATCCACTATTTTTAATTACAAAACCAATAAACATAGCAAAACTTAAATAACCAAATGTCATTAAGAAAAATCTAGGTATTGCATATTGATTTGAAAAAACTTCTGTGAAAGTTGCAGTTTCATCAGAAAGATAGCCCATTAAAAATCCAACAAGAGCATAATATAAAGTTGCAGCAAGTGTAAATGTTAGAACTAATCCCAATTTAGATAAAAAATAATCTGTTCTAGAAAGTCCTGTAATAACATTTTGACGCATTGTTTTATAAGTCATCTCGATACTAATGGTATAAACTATTAGAAAACCAAGTACAAAAAATACCATCCAATTACCTATATAACCTAACCATTCCCATATTCCAGGATATCGAAATATATCCCCTTTGTCAAAAAATGGTAAATCTGGCAAAGTATTTTCATCTTTGAAAATCAACATTATGACTGGAAAAATAAGTAAGTAAATTATGAATAGCATTCTTACAACTGCATTCTTGTAAAACTTTTTCCATTCTAATTTTAATAGATTTATCATCTTATTTTATTATTTGTAAAAATTCTTTCTCAAGACTTCTTTTTTTAGAAATCAAGTGAGTAATAGTATGCCCTTTCTCTATTAATGCATTGCTTAATTGTTCAACTTTTACAGTGTCTGAAACTTCACATTCAAAGTATTCATTATTTCCCTCAATTCTTATAATTGCAGGCATCTCAAGTAATTCCATCCCTAGTCTTGAATTATCTACACAACCAATTTCTATAAATTTATTGGAAGATAATATAGAACCAACCTTCCCAACAGCTAATAAATTCCCCTTTTTGATAATGGCAACATGTGTGCAAACCTTTTCAACCTCAAAAAGTATATGGCTAGCCATTATAACAGTTTTGCCACTTTTAGCAACCTTATGCAAAATATTTCTTACTTCTGCAATTCCCTCAGGATCGAGTCCATTGGTTGGTTCATCAAAAATCACAACATCAGGATCGCCAACTAACGTTGCTCCTATCGCTAATCTTTGTTTCATACCTAAAGAATAACTCCTGAACTTGGAATTCCTCCTTTCATATAAATTTATTGTCTTAAGAATGCTTTCATAATCTTGATTCTTAACACCTTTAATTTGAGCAATTATTTCCAAATTCTCTTGTGCATTCAGATAAGGATAGAAATTTGGCGTTTCTAATATTGCACCTATTCTTTTTCTATGGTTTTTAGTTACATTGTCTTCAAACCATGTAAAATCACCGGAATCTTTGCCTATTATGCCTAGAATTATACCAAGAGTAGTAGTCTTTCCACTTCCATTCGGTCCCAATATTCCAAAAATACTACCTGCTTCTATTTCAAGACTTAAATTATTTACAGCTCGAATATTACCATATTGCTTTGTAAGATTATTAATTTGAAGTACTTTCATCAATTTATTTTAATGTAAAATCAAGTTCTACTGCAAGATAATTATCTATTCGATTAATTTGTTCAAAATTCTTCTTAATCTTGTATTTAATCGACAAATAGATATTAAGATTGGAAAAATCGCTCTTATCAATCAGAAATTTAAGTATTTCATTAGTTGGAAATAACAATGAAAGCAGAAATCTTTTAGACAATATTTCCTTTGATGTTAACAAAGGAGAGATTCTTGGTATAGTAGGAGAGAGTGGTTCTGGGAAGTCAATAACTTGTTTATCAATTCCAGGACTTCTAAATAAAAACCTAAAAGTAGTTTCTGGTGAAATTATATTTGAAGATACAGACTTAAGACTTCTTTCAGAAAAAGAACTAAGAACTTACAGAGGGAATAAAATTGCTATGGTTTTCCAAGAACCAATGAGTTCTTTTAATCCCGTTATGAGATGTGGACAACAGATTCTTGAAATGCTAGAAGTTCACACTTCACTAAATAAAACTGAATTAAAGGAAAAGACAATTTCATTATTGCAAAAAGTTCAGTTGAACGATCCTCAACGTGCTTTCGATTCTTATCCGCATGAATTAAGTGGTGGGCAACTTCAAAGAGTCATGATAGCCATGGCAATAAGTTGTGATCCCTTACTATTAATTGCCGATGAATGTACAACAGCACTTGATGTAACAGTGCAAAAAGAAATACTTCTTCTTTTAAAAGACTTAAATAATGAACTTGGAATCTCTATTATTTTCATATCACATGATTTAGGTGTAATAAAGGATATTGCTGATCGAGTTGTTGTAATGAAAAATGGAATTGTTGTTGAGAAAGGAACAACTAAGAATATATTTAATAATCCTCAAGAAAAATACACTAAGGTTTTGCTAGCAAGTTCTCCTCCTAGTGACATTGCCTTGAAGAGCTTGCCTAAAGCTGAATTATTTTATAATGATGATACTTTTTCCTCTGCTAAGGTTAATCAATTCTACAAAGAAAACACATTAAGCAAAGACGAAATAGAACATAGAAAGCAAGAAATTCTTAATGAAAATGACATTCTTAAAATAACTAACTTATCTAAGACATATATTACTTCTACTAATTTTTGGGGTAAACCCAAAAATAGTATCCACGCTGTAAATGACATATCATTTACTCTTAAAAAGTCCGAAACACTTGGAATTGTAGGAGAAAGTGGAAGTGGAAAATCAACCGTTTCCAAATCCATATTACAACTTATAAAGGCTGAGGCTGGAGAAGTAGAATTCATGGGAAAAAGACTTGATCTAATGTCAAATTCTGAGTTGAGAAAGATTAGGAAAGATATCCAGTACATTTTTCAAGATCCTTACTCGAGTTTGAATCCAAGATTGAAAATAGGTTTCGCTATTCAAGAGCCTATGGCAATTCACAAAATACGCCAAACAAAAAAAGCAAGAAAACAATATACTATCGAATTACTCGAGAAGGTGGGATTAAAAGCAGAACACTATAATCGTTTTCCACATGAATTCTCAGGAGGTCAAAGGCAAAGAATATGCATTGCAAGAGCATTGGCTCTCGAACCTAAAATGTTAGTTTGTGATGAAATAGTAAGTGCTCTTGATGTTTCTGTTCAAGCTCAAGTATTGAATTTATTAGTAGACTTAAGAAATGAATTTGATCTAAGTATGGTATTTGTTACTCATGACCTTTCTATTGTTCGCTTTCTATGTGAGCGTACTTTGGTTATGAAAAAAGGTAAGAAAGTAGAATATGGTTGGACCGATGAAGTTTTTAATAATCCACAAACCGATTATACTAAAAAACTACTAAACTCTATTCCTGGTAAAAATATAGCCGTATGAAAATAAGTGGTTTTACTATGGTTAAAAATGCTGACAAATTTTACTTTCCTATCGTTGAATCGATAAAAAGCATTTTACCTGTTGTTGACGAATTTGTTATCGCCTTGGGTGATAATGAAGCTGGTGATAAAACAGAAGAACTAATAAGGAGTATAGACTCCGATAAGATTAAAATCATCCACAGAGTATGGGATAAATCAGCAATGGTTGATGGAAGAATATATGCAGAAGAAACTAATTTCGCACTAGATCAATGTTCTGGTGATTGGTGTTTTTATTTGCAAGCAGATGAATGCATTCATGAAGAAGACCATAAACATATCATAGATTATTGCTCAAAATTTAATGATGATGAAGAAGTAGATGCTCTTCTATTTAATTACTTACATTTTTGGGGAGATTATGAGCATTATTTGCCATTCAGAGGTTGGTATAGAAACGAGATTCGACTATTTAAAAATAATAGAGCAATAAGATCAATTAAAGATGCTCAAAGTTTTAGAAAACAAAATGATGACGGCTCTTTAATTAAACTAAATGTAGTAAAATCTCCCATAAGAGTATTTCACTATGGATGGGTAAGACCCCCACATGTCATGAACTCTAAAAAGGATGAACAAGATGTAGTCCATTATCAAACTAAATCACAAAAGAAAGAACAAAACTACGACTATGGAGCTTTAGGAAATATTCCTGTTTATAAAGGATCACATCCCATAGTCATGGATAATCGCATTGATCAACACAACTGGAAGAATGAGTTGAACTATACTAAAAAGTCACATTTGAATCGTAAAAAGTTCAAGCATGAGCGCTTTAAGTACAGATTAATATCATGGATTGAAAACAATGTCTTTCAAAAGAAAACAATCATGGGATATAGCAACTGGAATATTCTTAAAAAGTAAAACTATTGCTTTTGCATATTAAGTTCATTAAGCTTTTTTTGCTCTATTTCCTTGATTAAAGATTCCATAATTTCATCTAGACGTTCTGTTGGAACTCTTTTTAAAAGAATTTCTTTGTCCTTATCAAGTATGAATACCCGCGGTGTTGAAACCACATTGTAAATATCTCTGAATTTAGATCTGTGATATTGGTCTCCAACATTTATCCAAGGCAACTCTTTTTCTCTAGCAAAATCAAAGCAATCTTTAAACTTATCTCTGTGTTGAGTACAAATTCCTAGAACTTCTACAC
>CAZMKA010000059.1:8594-19219 GCA_964566605.1 uncultured Saprospiraceae bacterium
CTCAAATAAGGAATCACAATAAGCAACATTAAATAGCTGAAAATGAAAATAAGGATGACCCAAAGACCGACAAAGATGTTTTTTAAACTGATCATATCTCCTTTTTTGTTATTGTAAAATTCAATTAAGCCAGGCATAGATTTTTTACAATGCCCACAATTCGGTGACCAGAAAATCATAACCGTATACTCAGACTTAATGTCATAAAGTGCAACTTCTTCTCCATTTTCCTTGTAAAAAGTAATTGGTGGCGCTGGTTCTCCTATCAAAATAGGACGTAACTTATCAGCATTTTCTTTGAACTTGGACAATGTTTCTTCACTTACCCATGGAGTCTTGTTATTATCATAATATTCATCAATCATTTTAACATAAATTGCATCATATCCTATGATATTTGAATTAGCATATTTATTTAAAAATGTAGAAGTGTAAAATTGAAATGTTTCAGGTGCACCTTCCATTTTTTTCAATAAATACTTAATTCCTGAAAAAATAGAATCAGGATGTTGAATCGTTAATTTTTCCATATAATAAGTGATTTTTTCATCAATGAAAGGAGATCGTAAACTTGCAGGATTACTTAAATTCACATTATCGAAATAGTGAGTCTTGTAATAATTATATCTTTTATATTGAAGATCTTCACCAACAGCATCAAATTCAGGTATATCAATACCAATATTACTATTTAGCAACATTGATGTTATACTATTAGGATGATTTTCAATGATCCGATTCATTTCTCCCTTAACCATTTCATCCATTTCCTTCAATTCACTCTCTAATTTAGAAACATCTTTCCCTTTGCCTTTTGCATCTTCAATTGCTGACAACAATTCTGCTCTTTCTCTTCCTTTTACAGTAATGAGACTCATATAATCATAATACAATTGATTATCTACACTTCCTGTAGGTTTGAGTGAACTTCCGTCAAAAGAACCCGATAACTTAAACTTTTGATCTTTTTCATTCACCATAAATTGAAAAAAAGTATTTCCAGGTCTAAATAATGTCAGATAAACACCAGGTTCAAGTAATGTATCTCTTTGATACTTAAATTTCCCTTTCTTTTCACTTATTAATGTATCAAGTACCAGCGTCTTATTTCCAAAATAAAACCCTATAATCATTGTATCATTCTCATAATTCTTTATATCAAATTCTATATCAACAATGTTCTTTTGGGCGTTAGACCCAAAACTAAAAATCAACAGAAATACACAACTTAATAACAGCTTAATGTTAAAATGAATCATATCTAATTATATTTTAATTCCACTCAATTAACTATTCAATAATACCTAAAATTCCGATTTCTCGAAGCTTTATGTTTTTCTTAACCTTCCACAAAGAAACAAGTTTACTTTTATTCCATCAAATACAATTTAACATCATATAATTAAAGTATCTTTTGTCATCTTTACATCCAATATGAATATAATTGAAATATTTAGGAAATCGCTGCAAGGCTTAAGTAAAGAAGTATGGATTGTTTCTTTATTAATGCTCATAAATAGAGCTGGCCTGATGGTTGTGCCTTTTCTTACAATTTACCTTACTGATTCATTATCCTTTACACTAAATCAGGCTGGAACAGCTGGGTTTTGTTTTGGTCTTGGTTCCATTTTATCTTCGTATACTGGAGGAAAATTAACTGACATCTTTGGTTACGCGAATGTAATGAAGTTTAGTTTATTAACTGGTGGGCTATCTTTTTGGCTATTGATGAGTTTTACTAACTTTTATGGCTTTTGCGCAGCAGTATTTCTAACTGCTTTTTTAGCTGATTTATTACGTCCAGCAGTAATGTCATCTATCACTTTATTCAGTAAAGAAGAAAATCAAACACGAGCACTTTCTTTATTAAGAATTGCGATTAACTTAGGTATATCAATAGGCCCTGTTGTTGGTGGTGTCTTGATTGCAAGCCTTGGTTATAAGTGGCTATTTATTTGTAATGGAGGAACGGCTATAATTACATTCTTCATTTTTCTGTACTTTAATAAAACAATGAAAATCAGAAAAAAGCCGAAAAGTCTTTCCAAAAAAGAAAGAAAAGCAAATTATCCCATTAATGATAAAGACTACTTATGGTTATTATTAGTCGTGTTTTTGATGTTTACAGCATTTATCCAAATCATATTTTTAGTACCTGTATTTTTTAAAGATATCTATCAATTAAGCGAAATTGAAGTTGGAATATTTTTTACAGTGAATGGATTATTAATCGTGCTATTCGAAATGCCAATTGTTCATTATTTTGAGACAAAAAAACTGTTTACAAAACCAATTCTTGCAGGTACTTCTTTAATGATAATAGGCTTTTTGGCACTTATGTTACCAATACATTATCATGAAATGTTTTGGATTTTACCCTTTGTAATTTACACGATTGGAATAAGTATTGGCGAAATTCTAAACTTACCTTTTCTAGGTAGTTTAGCTCTGTCAAGAACTACAAAAGAAAACAGTGGTTCTTATATGGGCTTATTTTCTTTAGTTACTTCAATAGCTTTTACAGTAGCTCCTTTTATTGGTACAAGAATCGTTAGTAAATTTGGATATACAGAACTTTGGATCGTATGTATTGTTATGCTCCTAGTCTCTAATATATTATTTTCTAAAATGAGAAAGAAGTTTGTATTAAAAGAAGATTATAAATGATTAACAATAATGTATTAAAGGTTGTCGGCAACATTTTTATTTATTTTGTCGCAATTGGTCTTTTTGGTTCTTCTATGACAAAAGTCATGGGTGAACAAAATGTAATTGAACATCTTAGTGCCATAAATCTAGGTTCACCAATTATTCTAGGTATCTTGGAGATGACATGTGCGCTACTTCTTGCTTTTCCTCCCACTCGGAGAATTGGAATTCTCATGTGTACAGCATATATTGGTGGTATTATTGTGGCAGAGAATTTTTTATACGGTGTACCAGCTGGAGGATTTTTGCTCGCTACATTATTGTGGTCAGGTGCTTTTTTAAGAGATCCTGATTTTTTTGGGTTAAACCCCAAAAAGAATTCATCAACTACTACCTAACGTAACGATTTAACTTTAGAACTTAAACTCAATGAATACCTCTATTATTAAACTTATTGCATTAATTGGCTTCATCTCTATACTTTACGCCTTTAGTTATTATTCCACACAATCTCAAAGTGATATCTTTTCATTTATTGAGGATAATAAAGATTGGAAAAAGGTAAATGAAGATGTTTTTGTCGATGAAAAAGATATTCTCACAAGGTATAGAGAAAGTTTGGGCTTTGGCCCAAAGGATATGCTTGTGAAGCATCGTGTTTCTGTAGATAAAGCAGGAAATACCCACTTGCATTATCAACATTATCACAATGGACATAAAGTTTATGCAAGTCAATTAATCATTCATAAAAATGATGATTACGCTTATCTAGTAAACGGTAGAATTGTTGAAGGAATGGATAAGAGAGATGAGGATGTGATATCAAAAGAACAGGCTATTCAAATTGCACAAAAGCAATTTCCAGATGCAAATTTCATGTGGGAGAATGAATACATGGAAAATATGCTAAAAACAATAAAAAATGACCCTTCAGCTACTTTTAAGCCAAAAGCAGGATTAGTATATTATGAGAAAAATCTCAATAGAAATGCTGAGGAATATGTTTTAGCTTACGAAATTGATATCCATACTTTTGCACCTGAAGAAAAAGCAGTTCTTTTTATAAATGCAGTTGATGGGCAATTAATAGAACGAATCAATGACCTTCATACTGGAGGTGATCATGAAGGAATAGCAGAAACAAGATATCATGGAACTCGATCAATCATTACTGATTCGATAGGGCAAGATTCATTTGTCTTAGTTGATTCTACAAGAGGTCCTGGAATTTTCACTTACAATGCTAATCGTTTACAAGTTGATTCAGCTACGGTAACTCCATTTTATGATGATGACAATTTCTGGAACAATGTTAATTCATTTCAAGATGAAGTAGCTACAGATGCTCACTGGGGTGCTGAAATGACATATGATTTCTACTCAAATGTGCTAGGAAGAGAAGGAATGAGTGGTGATTCAGTACAGTTAATAAGTTTCGTTCATGTAAATGAAAACTGGACTAATGCAACATGGAATGGCCTTTTTGCAAGATTTGGTGACTCTGAAGATCCGAATTCTCCGCTTACTGCAATTGATGTAGTAGGCCACGAATTTGCACATGGACTAACTGATTATACTGCTGATTTAATTTATCAAGATGAATCAGGAGCATTAAATGAGTCCTTTTCTGATATTTTTGGTTCAGTACAAGAATTCTTATATGATCCGGCAACAGCTGATTGGGCCATTGGTGAAGATTTCATAGCCTCCGGTGGTTTCAGAAACATGGAATTCCCAAAACTTAGAAATGATCCTGATACATACTTTGGTCAATTTTGGGCAACTGGTGATGGAGATAATGGGGGTGTTCATACTAATAGTGGTGTTCAAAATGTATGGTTTGTTATGTTGGCTGATGGTAGAGAAGGGCAAAACGATTTAGGGAATCTTTATTCAGTAGACTCCTTAGGACTCGATAAGGCTACACAAATTGCCTATGGAAATTTAAATAACTACTTAACTCAAAGTTCGCCATATTCTGATGCAAGATTAGGAGGCATTCAAGCAGCTACTGATCTATATGGTGACTGTTCATTTGAAGTAGTAGCTACAACAAATGCTTGGTATGCTGTTGGCGTAGGAGAGAAATTTCAACGAAATGATATTTCATTAATTGAAGTTATTAGTCCCGACTATGACATCTGTGGTGTTTCAATGGATCAGGTTTTATCTTTAAGATTAAGCTATACGAATTGTGATTCTCCATTACTTCCTAACTCATATGTTCCATTTGAATATACAGTGAATTTTGGAGAAACATATTACGATACTTTATTTGTTAGTGATACAATCTTTTCACAGGATACTTTTGATTTTGTTTTTAATTCTCCAATTGCAGAATTTAATGAAGCTGGTAAATATGAAATTAATGTTGAAAGTACCTTAGAAGGAGATAATGTAGAATCTAATAATTCTCTAAGAGAAAGTTTTAGAATTTTACTTGATCAGAACTTTGACTTGGCGTATTATGAAACACTATCACCTGTATCAGCATGTTATTTAAGTGATGCTGAACAAGTAGCTGTTAGATTACAGTTTTTAGGTTGTGATTCTATTATGGAAGGAGAAGAAGTTGAATTAATGTACAGATTAGACAATGGCGAGTGGATTTCAGAAACATTTCAACTAGATACATCATATTTTGCAGATGAGTTCATAGATTTCAGTTTTACTAATTCCACGATAGATTTATCTTCTCAAGGTTCTTATGAATTTGAAGCTATGTTAGTTTATTTAGAAGATACTTTATTACAAAATAATGCAAGTGAAATCGAAAGCTTCAAACATCCTATTCCACTTCAAAGAAGTGTAAAATTTCATCTAGATGGATTAGGTGAAAGCCCTCAAGATAGTTTCTTCGTAGTAACAGGAGATAAATCAACAGTAGTAATAATTGACAGTGTTGGTTTCAAGGACACTAAAGGCCTTGCAATATCAGGGAGTGATGGTTTAGATCTTCTTATTGATGATAGGCTTGAAAGAGTAAATCTTGATAATGTTTGGAATAGAAATGTTAATACGGAATTCAAAACAAGAAATTGTGTTTGTGCTGATCTTACTAATTCAACACAGGCATCATTGAGGTATAGAATTAATCAAACATATTCACCTATATACGAAGATTTATTTGGTATTAGCATGCAATACGCTTCTGCAATGCGTGTAACTGCGAATGGAGTAAAACTTTCACCAACAAGTATCCCTGTTAATAATGATGATAATCCCTATCTCTTAAAGATTGATAATTTAGTTGATTATTTAGGAGGAACGGTTGAATTATGTTTTGAAACACATACATTATTAGATGCTGAGAATGATCCTTATGGAATTGGTGACAACATCTACTTGGATGAAATAGTCATATCAGCAAATTTTGTTTCATCTGTTCAGGAATTTGATCTAGGGAAAACTATAATTTATCCTAACCCAGCATCTCATGATTTTTCATTGATTAATGAATGGACTGGGACTTACACTGTAGAAGTTTTTGATATAGATGGTAAGTTATGGAAGCAAATGCCAACTTATAGAGATAATGATAGGATAGTAAGTTCAGATTTGAAAGCTGGTGTTTACATTATCAGATCAATGAACGGAGATGAAGTATCAATAGGCAAACTTATTGTTCAATAAAGAACTTTGAGTAGTTAAACGTCAAGGTTTGTAGTATGATTGTACTTGTGGGCTATATGGGAAGTGGGAAATCTACACTAGGAAAAGAATTAGCGAAACAGCTAAGAATACATTTTATTGATCTTGATGAAATAATAGAAGAAAAAATAGGCAAAAATATTCCCCAAATTTTTGATATATATGGGGAATATTTTTTTCGTAAGCAAGAGTATTTAGTTCTAAAGAAGGAGTTAGAAAAGCGAGAGAGGAGAGTTATTGCTACAGGAGGTGGAACGCCAATTTTTTACAACTCTATGGAACTTATCAATCAATTTTCTCAATCAATTTATATTAAAGTTCCAGTTGAAGAACTAATATCTAGATTGAAAAATGAAACTGCCACAAGGCCTATTCTTCGAAATAAGACTCGTGATGAATTGAAGAATTTCATAGAATCTCATTTGGATGAAAGAGAAACATTTTACAAAACAGCTAATTACATAATAAATTACAATTCGATTGATGAAGCGATAGCTGAAATCAAAACTAAATTTACTTAAATACAACAAGTTATAATTTTGAAGATATATACAAAGACAGGCGACAAAGGAAAGACTTCACTATATAGTGGCGATAGAATAAGTAAAAGCAATAGTAGGATTGAAGCTTATGGTAATATAGACGAACTTAATAGTTTTATTGGATTATTAGCGGAATTCATCCCAAAGAATAAAAAAGAAATTTTACAAAAAATCCAAAATGAATTATTTGTTCAAGGTTCCCATCTAGCTGCTGGAAATGATCATGATTTTAAACTTCCTGAATTTAATATTGAGTTAGTTGAAATACTTGAAAAAGGTATTGATGAAATGAACGAGGAACTTCCTCCATTGAAACATTTTATATTACCTGGTGGTAGTAAAGGTGTTTCATATACACATGTCTGTCGAACGATTACAAGACGTGCCGAAAGAGGAGTGGTGAAGTTATCAGAGATTGAAAATGTTCCAGAGAACATCATCATTTTTCTTAACAGATTATCGGACTACTTTTTTGTTTTTGGTAGATACATAGCACACATAGAAGGTACGGAAGAAGTAAAATGGCTAGGTTAGTATCTTATACCATTTCTACTTATGAAAATACATATTTGTTATTTGCTTAATGAATTCGGTCTCCTCGTAATTCAAGTTGATTCATAATTTCTTTTTCATAGTCTAAAAATTCCATCCATCTAGCATTAGCTTTTTCAACACCTGCATATTTTCTAGCCATTTCTATGAATAAAGTATAATGTGCTGCTTCAGCAACCATAAACTTATGATAAAAAGATTTCAATTCATCATCAGAAATATGTAATGATAACACTCTAAATCTTTCACAAGACCTTGCTTCAATTAAAGCGCATACCAAAAGATTTTCCAATAAGCGATCGTCTCTACTTCCTCCCTTTTTCATGAACTCCCTTAGCAAATTTACATATTCATCTTTTCTTTGGAGACCAAGTTTGAATCCTCTTTTTTTAAGTTCTTTAAGAACTAAACGAAAATGTCCCCATTCTTCAGTAACAATAGGTGCTAACTGCTCAACAAGACCCTCTTTTTCAGGATAATTTTGAATCAAACTAATAATAAAAGTGGCAGCCTTTTGCTCACAGTAGGCATGGTCTGATAATATAGCTTCTAAACTTATTTCTGTTAAATTGGCCCATCTAGGATCAGTAGGCAATTGAAGTCTCAACATACGATTACTTGTACTTATCTAAACATTCTAATTGATTCATCACAAGGTCTATATTATAAATTTCGTATTCTTCATAACCACTAGACCAAAGCAATCCGAGTTTACTAATCTCACTTTTTTTCAATAACTTATAGTCAGCTTTATTCACAACGAAAATAGCTTGATATTTTATCTTATCCTCATTTGGAATAGGATTTCCTTCAAATTCAGAAACAGCAAACATATAAGCTGATTCGCCATTAATTAGTTCAGCCTTTAAAGGGGCACCATTTTGAATAGTTCCATATGTCCTAACTGCATCTCTAGAGTTAATAACGATATCTAAAACTAGAAAATATGATTTATCAATAAGCATCAATCCCGCATCTGCTGTTAAGTATGAATCTTTTTTATAAAAAGAAGCAAGCTTAGGATGTGTATATTCTATTAGCGTTTCATTAGCTATTTTGATCTTGCTTTTTAAAGTTTTGGGATCAACCCCATTTTCTTCAATCCCGCATTGTGGATCTTTTATAACCTTGAAATTGTCTTTCTTTTTAGCTTTTCCAACCCATTTTTCTTGTTTTTCAGGTAATGGATCAATTCCATATCTTTTAGAATTAATTCCATTGATGACACTTCTAGCTCTCTTTTCATTGCTATCAGCGGAAAACACTGATCGTAATAAAGAAATATCTTTCTCAAGATCAACTAATTCTTTTGACTTCTCAGTCACAGATTTACTTAATTGATTTAGCAATGAAATATCTTTATTGCCAGATTTTAATAATATTTTCTTTCTAGAATTTAGATCACTAATTTCTTTTTTAAGAGTTATTTGATTATTCATTAATTGAGACAAAAGGTCTGTGTAAGAAGTTTGAACGCTCTGTGAAAATTTATCAACTGGAACTTCAAAAACTTCTTTACTATCCTTTTTGTCTTCCATGAAGTCATCCGTTTGGCTATTTCCCTGAAATCCGAAAATTAAGAATGCAAACAAACAAAATACTACTTTATTATGTATGGATATATTATTCATGTGTACAAATATACAATGTTTATAAACGAAAAGATTAATTTTACGATTCTTAAAACAATCTAATTATGAAACGTCATTTCCTTTATATTTTATGTGTTTTTGCAATATTTTCTTGTACCCAAAAAACTGCAATGAAAGTAGATGATTCAAATTCGAAAATGGAAAAAGATATAATAGTTAACAAAATAGACATGAAATACCCTGTCACAAGAAAAGATGATGTTTCAGATGACTATCACGGAACTATCATTAAAGATCCATATAGATGGTTGGAAGATGATAATAGTGATGAAACAAAAGCTTGGGTCGTCGCCCAAAATAATGTAACACAAGATTATTTATCTCATATTGAATTCAGAGATAAAATCAAAGATAGATTGACAGAGCTTTGGGATTATGAAAAGGTTAGTACGCCGAATAAAGAAGGTGACTATTATTATTTCTACAAGAATAGCGGTCTTCAAAACCAATCCGTACTTTATAGAAGCAAGGAAATAGGTGGAGAAGCAGAAGTTGTTTTAGATCCCAATAAACTATCTGATGATGGTACAACTTCACTGGGAGGTGTTAGTTTTAATAGCGATGGTAGTTTAATGGCATACAATGTTTCTGAAGGTGGATCAGACTGGAGAACAGCATTTGTTTTGGACTTGAAAACAATGAAGGTGCTTAAAGACAAGATTGAGTGGATCAAATTTTCAGGAATGTCTTGGCAAGGGAATGGATTTTACTACAGTAGATATCCTGAACCAAATGATAACGATGAATTAAGCGGTCAAAATAAATTCCATAAATTATATTATCACAAATTGGGGACACCTCAATCAGATGATCAATTGATTATGGAAAGTAAAGAAAACCCTGCACGAAACTTCTATGCATCAACTAGTGAAGATGAAAGATATACAATTATAAGTGTAGTTGAATCCACAAGTGGAAATGCTCTTTATGTAATTGACAGTAAATCAAGTGATAAGAAAGCTATAGAATTGGTTAGTGATTTTGAATCTGATCATTCAGTAGTTGATACAGATGGTGATAGATTGTTAATTATGACTGATTTAAATGCACCCAATAAAAGAATAGTATCGTCTAACATCAATAATCCTACATCGGATAAATGGGTCGATTTAATTCCTGAGTCCAAAGACAATCTTCAATCAGTTTCTTTTGTAGGAGGAAAAATGTTCGTTAAGTATATTCAAAATGCACAAGCTATTATAAAAGTATATACACCGGAAGGGAAATTTCTTCAAGATTTAAAGTTGCCTGGTATAGGAAACACAGGCGGAATACGCGGTAAAAAGAACTTCACATCTTATACTTATCCCTCTACATCATTTACAATAAATACGAATACACTAGAATACGAAGTTTATAAAAAACCAAATATTAAGTTTAATTCGGAAGACTTTATAACAGAACAAATATGGTTCACTTCAAAGGATGGAACTAGAGTGCCTATGTTTGTTACTCATAAGAAAGGTATTAAACTAGATGGTACTAATCCTACATTATTATATGGATATGGTGGATTCAATATCTCTTTGCTTCCGGGCTTCAGTTTGACGAAAATTCCACTTTTAGAAAATGGAGGAAT
>CAZMKA010000060.1:0-18664 GCA_964566605.1 uncultured Saprospiraceae bacterium
CAATCCTTTAGACATAACTTTACTTTTTGTGTAACGCTATGTTAGGACGGGACATTGCTAAAAATAAAAAAGTCGACTTCATTTTATTGAAATCGACTTTCTTTTCTTATTCCTTTTCATGAAAAGATGAAAAGAATGAGTTATATTAATTTAGGATTTTAGTTCTTATCCTCTAGATCTTCAAAGTGCTCTATGCCATCGATATCTAAATCCTTCGATAATTTAGCTAAAACATTTAGATCTATAATTCCCACAAATGAAATTAAAGTAAAATCATCTTGTGAACCACTAATCATCAATAATTCGGTGATAATATCACCTTTCTCTTTAACTAAAAATAAGACTTCTTCATCTTTACCTTCTTTGACAACCATCAACTCCTCGTAACCATTACGATCTATTCTTTTGGTAGCATCTTTAAAGTAAGACATACCATCATCTACATCTGCAGATAGAATCCTTAGTCTATCAAGATCATTAATAAGTTTTCTGACATCAGAATCCATATCTTCTGTTGTTACTTTAGAAACCATTTCAAATAATTTTGGTCCTATTGAAACGGAAGTAAATCGATCATCGTCAGCGTAATCACTGAAAAACAAACTGATTGCGTCTTTCTGTCCAAATGAAAAAGTTGAAATTAGAGTGGCAAAAACAAGTATTAAGCCTATTTTTTTCATTGTTAAAAAATTGTAATTAAAAAAAGTTATTTAAAAATTCTTGTATGCTTTAAGTTTTTCAAAGCTTTCATGTTTTCTCGACCTTTGTCAAGATTAGTCTTAGCCATGCCAAGAGCTGCTAATGTTTGCTCCAAAGCCTTTTCAGCTTCTATCGTTTCTGCATCACTCAACCCGCTTGCATAGCCATCATTGCCGCTATTAGTAGGCTTCATGAGAAATACAGCTGAAATAATAGCTACGAAAACAGCAGCGACAGCAACATATCTTTTGATTGTTTTCCTTAAAGGAATAATTTTAGGTTCTTCTCTGGTAGTTTTATTAAGCTTTTCCTTAATCAACGAATCAACATCTATATTAGATTTTAATTGCTTTTCGCTTTCTATAAAATCAGTATAAGTCCTTTGTATTCCGTTTTCTTGTTGTTCTAGTAAAGCATCAAGTCCGCCGGTGTGAGATTGTACCAAGAGTTCTACATCAATAGTGCTCTTTACATTTCGCTCATTAATTATAAAAGTTTCATAAGCTTCCCCTAAACCATGCACCTCAATTTCTTTTTCAAGCTCTCCACTACTTAACTTCAGTAATGCATCAATATCAATATTTGACTTTTGATTTTGGGCGTAAGCCACATAATCATTGTAAAGGCTGCCCATTTCTTCTTTTTGAACATTTAATTGCTCATCTATTTCACCAGAAGCTATATCTACAATTTGTGTGATGTTTTCATTCGTGCTAACAGCCTTTTCACTGCCTAGAAATGAAGTGTATAAATCACCCATTTCACTGGCTTGCACATCAAGCAGTTGGTCGAAAAGCAATGCTTCCTCCTCAGTGCAGTTTCCTGCCTCAAACTTTTCGATTAGTAAATCTATTTCTCTCGCTGTCATTTTAAGCATTTTTAAGTATTTCAAGTTGTTGCTTAAGAGCTTGTCGCCCTCTATATATATTAATTTTTACTTGGTTGTTCGTGAATCCAGTTATTTGAGCAATTTCATCATAACTGTATTCTTCAATGTCTCTTAAATGTAGTACAGTTCGCTGAATTTCAGGTAGCTGACTATATAATTCTTTGACTTTCGTCAAAAGGTCATTCGTTTCTAAAATTTTATCTGGGCTAGGACTAGATGAAGAAATATTGACATATTCACTGATATCATTAGTTCTCCTATGTTTAGATCTTGTCTTGTCGATAGCTTGATTCCTCGTTAGGGTCATACACCATCCGCCTTTATTTTCAATCGTACTGAAGTGTTCCTTTTTATCCCATACTTTGATAATAACTTCTTGAACTACATCTTCAGCTTCATCAGGGTTTCCTACAATACGTAAAGCTAATCTGTACATTTTGTCTTTAAGCCCTTCTACAATATCTGTAAATTCTCGATTCGTCATGTTTTATCTTCATTTTGGGTCCATCACAACTTCTGTAGATATGACGAACGTTATTCTGATTAAGTTTCACTTTTTAACATTTTAAATTATATTATGTATAAAGTGCACGTTATCAACTTCAGTTATATAAGTTTTTTGGACTTTAAGCCCAAAAAATAATTGTTAATTTTCAACAAATTTGTAACCAACACCTCGTATTGAAATAAAGTACTCAGGACTTGCTGGATTTATTTCAAAATTCTTCCTCAGCATAAGAATGAAATTGTCTATTGTTCTAGTACTAGGTATTACATCGTAACCCCAAACTGATTGAAGAATTTCTTTTCTACTTACAACTTGGTTTTTTCTTTCTATCAGTAAACGAAGTAATAATACTTCTTTTTTAGTTAATCTGAAAGTTCCTTTGGGACCTTTAGCTTCATAAAGCTTGAAATCAATTTTATTTTCTCCGAATTCGTAATATTCTAGTTGTCCTTTGAAATCATCATTAGTTCGTTGAAGTAATTTTTGAATCCGAATAAGAAGTTCTTCAAGAATAAATGGTTTAGATAAATAATCATCTGCACCAGTTTTTAATCCTTTAATTCTATCCTTTGGTTCTCCTTTAGCAGATAACATAAGAATTGGTATTGTGGGATTATGTAAACGTACTTGTTCACAAACTTCTATACCGTTTAAACCTGGTAACATAATATCCAGTAATATTAAATCAAATTTTTCTTTGCTAAATAACTCGACAGCTTCCCGTCCATTCTTAGTCCATACAACTTGGTAATCTTCTAGTTCAAGATTCATTTTTACCAATTGTGCAATACTTTCCTCGTCTTCTACTAAGAGAATTCTTATCATTTTATTCCTATTTCAACATTAAAGATAGAACCAGTTGGTGCGTTTTTCATAATCTTAATAGAGCCATTATTCGTTTCAACGATTCTCTTCACAATATATAAGCCTAAACCAGTTCCTTTAGATTTTCTAGTTTCTTCGTTTCCTATTCTATAAAATCTTTTAAAAATATTTTTACGTTCCATATCATCAATTCCTATTCCTTCATCTTCAACAACTATATGCAATTGATTTTTGGATAAGCTTAGTTTAAATTGCACTTCTCCTTCACTGTACTTTAGTGCATTACCTAAAAGGTTTTCACAGATCAATAAGCAACCATAAATATCAATATTGAAATCCTTGTCATTGTGTTCATCAAGACTATAGTTTACTCTATTTTCATGTGGTCTTAATCTTCTAGATTCTACAATTTCATCAAATAGTTCTTTTAAATTGGTTTGTTGATAAAGTGGTTCATATTCTTGATCAATAGATGTTGCTGTAAGTATATTTTCAACTTGATTGTGCAAACGATTTACTTCTAGAATTCCATTATCTGAGATTTTAGCATTTTGTTCTGCTTTCAATTTTCTCATTTTTATCGTTTCAAAAGCCAATTTTATAGATGCTAAAGGTGTTTTTAATTCATGTGTAATTGAAAGCAAAAAATTGTTTTGCCTTTGACTATAAATCAATGTTTTACGATAGGCTGCATAAAGGAATAAAATACCTGAAATCAAAGCTATGCCAAACACAATACCTTCTCCTATAATCATTCTTTTCTGTCGATTATATTCTTTTGTGATATTTGCCATTTGGTTTAGGTCATTATCATCAGACAAGGTTAATAACGCAATTTGTTGGTCATGGATGATTTGATTTTTTGAATATAAAAGGTATGTCCACCAACATAGAGCGGCTAACATATAAAGCACAATAATCCAAGCAGACCATTTCATTTACTAAATTCTTGACTGTAAAGTTTGTAAAATAATGTTATAATACGCAATTACATTCAATAGTTTACTAAAAGATGACATTGTAATTGTATTCCTAAAGCTATGCTAAGAGTTCCAAACTATTTTTTAGTTTTACGCTTATTAGAACCAGATCGCTTATACTTTAATACAGTATTTCAAGAATTTGAAGTTTTAAGATTCAATATAACCTGATTTTGCAAATATTTTGAACGGAATTCATAAGGATTTTTTAGTGTACTTAGGAGACGGAAAAGAACTATCTTTCCCAGTAATTGGAAGTATATTAGTAAAATCTATATCGAACAATACCCGAAAAGATTATTTCCTAGATTTTTCAACTCAGGTTTCTAATCAGTACATAAATCAAATTCATTACTTCTCTAATCTATGGGGCAAATCTGAAGTTGAAGTAAATCGATTTTTCTTACGACTAAGTGATGAAATACTTGCTAATTGTCAACATACTGGAACTTTTCACTTTCCCAATGTCGGAAAATTCGAGCTAAGTAACGATAAAGTTTATTTCCACTCTGCTAATTATCTAGAAAACAGATTAAACAACTATTTTAGTTTTGAAGACCAAAGTAGTGAAGGATCACTTGAAATTAGTAGTGTAAAGGAATTAAAAGTTTCAAAACTGGATAAGGTTGAAGAAGAGCAAGTCTACATTTCTAGACCTAAGTTCTTTAAACAAATTGCAGCTGCACTATTACTTTTAGTTATTGGATTTACTGCATTATTTGTTTACAACACATTTTCAAAAGATTATAGGTTTCCAGCTAACTTTAATTTGGATGATACTGGTTATTTAGAATCAGATTTTAATAAGTCACCTTTGATAAAGGATTTTCCTGTTGAAGATAAACGTCCTGACAAAGAAACGGTTAAACCAGAGCTTTCTATCATACCAAAAGATTCTAAGATTAATAAAAAAGTTAAAGCTGAAAATAAAGCAGATTCAAGTGTTCAACTTGAAGAAGAGACTTGTATATATATCTTAGGTAGTTACAGAAATGAACAAAATGTTTTAAGTTTAGAACAAAAGATCAGAGATCTTGCTGAAGAACCTATCCGATATAATACTGGGAGTTTGACCAGAGTAGGAGTGTCTGTTTCATGTTCTTCAGTAAAAATAATTCAAAAGCTATCTAACATATCACCGGATATGTGGATGTTGCAAGAATAGAGTCTAAGTTTTTATCAAAAAGACTATTTCTATATTGATAGAATTTTTATTTCCACACGTTGATTTTTCTTTCTTCCAGCTAAGGTTTTATTATCAGCAATAGGATTGTCCTTTCCGTATCCCTTGTATGCAATTCTTGCAGGTTCTATACCTTGGTCATATAAATACTGAGCTATATTCCTAGCTCTTGCATTCGATAATCTGTAACAAATATCTTTAGGAGGTTTGTTATTTGTGTGTCCGCCTATTTCAATTACTACCGATTTATTCTGTTTAAGAAAGACATAAATTTCATCCAACACTGGTTTGAAATCTGTTGTGATATTTGAAGAGTCAGCTTCAAAAAACAAAGAATTAACTCGTAAAGTTTGACCTACTGCTAAGTCTTCAGAGTTTAATAAAGGAATGAATTTTTCAGCAGGAATTTCAAACTCTGTTTCTACTGAACAATCATCTGCGTCTGTAATAATTATATTATGTAAACCTGGTGCTAAGTTTTTTTGTGAATTATCAGAAATATAGTCATTATCATCCCACTTGAAAGTATAAGGAGGAACTCCACCAGTAATATTTACTTTCGCATAACCATCAGAAACACCAGCCTTTGAAACTCTCTTTATTTCATCAAACTTCAGGTTCAGGGGATAAGGGTTATCAAGTTCTATATTAGTTACAAAGTTATTGTTGTTCTTATCAGTAATGGTAACTTCATAATTACCCTCAGTTAAACCAGTTAATTTTTTACCTCTCAGACTTTCATTATTCCACGTGTATTTATAAGGAGGTGCACCACCATAAGTATTTACACTAATTGCACCTCGTGCACTACCATTACAAGATATTTTTTCATCAATAGATATTATACCAGATAATTCTGTTGTTTTCGTATCTCCAAAACTTAAAAGATACATTCCATTTTCTTCTGTTCCTATCCATATATCTTGATTTGCATCACCTGAAAGGCAATTGGATTGCTGTGATAAAAAACCTAAAGTTTCGGTATACGAATGTATTTCTTCTATGTAAGGATTATATCTAACCAAATTATTACTAGCTAACACTAGACGTCCATCTTTATCGGTTGTAATATCTCTAACAATTCCTTCTTTAAGGCCTTTATTTAAAGCTGCTGGATACCATCGACCATAAGGATCGATAACCCACATTTCTTTATCTGTAACAAGCCATATTCCTTCTTTGTTATAGGTCATGGACTCCATTTTATGCTTTTTCTCAAAAAGCTTCCATTTTCCTTTTGTATTGATTTGAGCTAGACCTTGGTCAGTACCAAACCATATGTTATTTTGAGGATCAGCAAAGACGAAATTTATATTGTTAGTTAACAACTTACTGTTAGCGGTAGTGTAATATGCTGTTCTTTTTTTAGTCTTTAGATTTATTTTATAAATCCCTTTGTTGGTTGCACACCATAAACTTCCTCTGAAATACATCATATCATTACATACAACGTCTTCAAACATTGTGAAAATCTCTTCTTTAAAGCTAAAAATTGTTGAACCACTTATTGCCCATATATCTTCTTTCTTATTGGTGCAGAGTGCTTGAAAATCTCCTTCTAGAATTTTTTCTGCTTTCATATTTTTATCTGTAATTTTGAACACACCCATATTTGTAGCAACAAATTTTGCGTTAGAAGCAGTTACAACTATGTCTCTTACTGAACTTTTGGACGGAAGTCCATTATATTGAATAATTGTTAGAAGAGAGTCAGGTAATTGCCCAAAAGCTAGAAAAGGGAATAGTAGAAAAAAGAGGACATATTTCATAAATACGTATTATACTTTAGTTTTAAGTAATAAGTTTATCATGCATATTCTATGTATAAAAAATAAATTGTATAAATAGTACTAAGTGTTAATAATTTGGAATCGGTTTTCAATTATTTTAGTTAATATCTTAACCAACCAAGTACATCAAAATCGGCAACAGTATAGATTCCATTGTACTCAACTAAATTTAATTTTTGTCTTGATCGTTTTCCAACGTTTTGTTGAACGAGAATGATGTAATCAGTACCTACTTCTGCGACTATACCTATGTGTCCAAATGGATTGTTTTTATAGGCATCATATACCAGGATGTCATTAACCTGAGGTCTTTCGTATCTGACATTTCGATATTGCATAAGCCCTCGTGAATCATTAAAAGCAACATCAGGTAAGTTTTTATCGAAAAAGTCTTTAGCATGTCCATATGTGTTAGGCATTCTATGTCCAAAGTATTGATGATGAAACCTTTTTACAAATTCTACACATTGCCATTTTAGGCCATAATTGTAACCATCTTGTGATAAATGACGACCGCCTACATTAGTTATAGATTTTCCGTTATAAAAAACAGGAATTCCTTGATGTGAATCTATTACATCTCCTATTTGAGGATCTACCGTATTAAATGAAGTAACCAATAATAAAATTGGAACTGATAATAGAAGTAATATTTGTTTATGAAACATTCTACAAATGTATTATTATTAGTTTAAATGGGAAACACAACAAATATATTAAATAAATGCATTATATGTAAATAATTGATGCTTAATACTTAATATTTAATTGCCTTTGTCATTTCTCTTTTACCAGGAGGTCCTGGTAGCCCTATAACCTTAAATCCTACAGATTTCAAATTACGTTTTACTTGTCCTTTAGCACAATATGTAACTAACACACCACCTTTCTTTAGACTTTTATATAAGTTATTAAAAATTTCAGTTGTCCATAATTCTTCTTGAGCAAGTGGTGCAAATGCATCATAAAAGATAACATGATATTCATTCTCTTCATTTAAGGTAAAAATGTCTGAATGATTAACCTGAAATTTAAAATATTTAGAAGGTAATATTTGATTTCCACTATTCGTAGAATGGAGTTTTAAAAAGGATTCTTGTGATTTGTATAGATCTCCATAATTTAGCACTTTGGCAGTTGCTAATTCTATAGGATATTTTTCATATCCTTTATATTCTATATATTGTTGATTCTTATCAGCGTAATCCCATGACATAAGTGCATTTAGACCTGTACCAAATCCCATTTCTAGGATTTTAATCGGGCCGGATTGTTCACTGAAATGCTTAAGACCAGCATCAATAAAGACAACTTGGGATTCAGTTCTTGCACCATGCTTTGAATGGTATCTTTCATTGAAGATACTTGAAACTAGGGTAGAAGAGCCATCTTCTGTTGAAATAACTTGTGATTTATCAGACACTAATTATTAATGAAATTGAAATGTTCAATTATATCTTCTACTGAAATGTCCAGATGGCTTTCATCGTAAGTCACTTCACCATTTATGATGACAATGACTTGAGGAGATTCGTGATGAACTCCCAGTTTTTCTGCTATGTTATTGGATACAGTTCGATAAGATAACAAATCAAGATAGTAAACATCAGCACTACTCAAAGAGTCGCCACTATTTTCAAATCTTGATTTAGAAATCGAAGAAATAGAGCAGCTTGTGCTGTGCTTAAATATAACTTGAGGCCTGTGATGTGACAAGTCCACAATGTTATCTATTTGTTTTGTATCAGTAAGTGAATTCCAATTCAAAATCTTAAAAGATTTTTACAATGTTTGTTGGAATTGTTAACTCTCCTGGACAACCATATCCTTTGTTACAAGAACTCATAACAGATACAAATAATAATAATGCGAATACAGCACCGAATGTTTTTAAAATAGATTTTCTCATTTTTTAATGTTTTTTATGTTAACAGGTTTACGCTTATAAGATGCATAAAATATAGAATACCCCTATATAACGTATAAATTTAGTTTTTTAATATGTATAAAAAAAGACTTTACGGTTTTATTAACTCAATTTCCTTGCCAATGTTCTGAATATAACAAAATTATAAGATTTTTCATTTCATTAAGACTTTAAAATCAAGCAATTCTTAGTAACTAAGCTAAGTAATTTTGAGAAAATATATTATTCTTTTCTTATATCTTTGGTTCTAAATCCAATTATCATGTCTTTAACAAGTAAAACGAAAAGCAGACTAAACCTTCTAAATGAGGAATTTGATAAAGTTTTGCGGATAATCGAACCTATTGACGATTCCGAATTACAAAAAAAGCCATCTGATGATTCTTGGTCTGTTGTACAAGTGTTCAATCATTTATTGGAAGTAGAAAAGTTAAGTCTTGATTATTTAGAGTACAAGGAAAAAGAGAATGCAATTTTTAGTAAAGAATCATTTTTTACCAAAATTAAATTCTTGATATATAAAATTGCTTTAATTCTCCCATTGAGATTTAAAATGCCTAGTAATTTATCACAACCGTCCAATGAAGGTGGTCTTGAATCTATTCAGAAAGGATTTTCTGAAATAAGAGTAAGGTTTGAAGGATTTCTTAAAAGACAAAATGAAGAATTCTTAAGTAACGCTGTGTACAAACATGTAATTGTAGGTCGCATATCTCTTGCAAAAATGTTCGTTTTTCTAAGACTTCATTTAAAACATCATGAAAAGCAAATTTTAAGAACATTAATAAAAATTGCTAAGTAGTTTTAATCACAGAGTTAAGAAGTTAATTCCCTTCTTCGTATTTCATAAATAGCTATACTAACAGCTTGCATCACATTTAATGAAGATATTTCACCTTGCATTGGAATATGTATTGACTGCTCAGCTTGATCAAGAAATGATTGCCTAATACCATATTTTTCAGCACCTACGATGATAAAATGCTTTTTACTTTGTTCAAGACAAGTCAAATTTTCAGATCTTGATGTATACTCTAAAGCAGATACATGAAAACCTTTCTTCTTGTATATATTAATCTCATTTATTGCTTCATCTTCTGACACAACTTGATAATTAAGATAAGCTTCGTGTACTCGTGCGATTGCTCTGAATTTTTTGGATATTACTAATTCCTCTTTACATAACAATAATATTTTAGAAACTTGTAAACCATCACATAACCTAAATATGCCTGCGATATTGGGAGGAAGTCTTAAGTCATCAAGTAAAAGCACAATCTCTTTTTTATATTGTACTTCATTTTTTCTTGACATTACTTCATAATGATCAAGTTGTTTGTTTTTCATTACAGGACGATTTCAGAAAGATCAAATCTCTTATCAATAACAATTCGACCTCTTTCATTTCGTTTCACAGTCCCACATTGATTAACAGGGTCGTGTTCAAAAAATAAAATATCACCATGATCAACAGCTTCGTTTAATAAAACTTCTTTCTCTTTTAAAGTCTCCAAAGGTCTTATATCATAACACATGACATACGGCATAGGTATGTGGTAAGATGACGGCATAAGGTCTGCACAATAGATGAGTCTCTTTCCATTTGGCAGGTGTATGATTGGTGACATCATAGCTTCTGTATGTCCATATGAATATCTTATGTCAATATTTTTTATCCAGTTTATATCTTGTTTAACATCTATGAAATTGATAACCTTATGTTCTTCAAGTGGCATAAAATTCTCCTTTAAAAATGAAGCTTTTTCTCTATCATTAGGGGCTTTCGCCCAATTCCAATGTCTTTCGTTACTCCAGTATTTGGCATTTGGAAATGTAGGGATTAGATCTCCATTAATATTAGAAACAGCGCCACCGTCGTGATCGAAATGTAAATGAGTTAGGAACACATCTGTTATATCTTCTACTTTTAAATTATGTTCGGCTAAAGACTTATGTAAATTGGTGCCATGAGGATGAAAAAAAGAGCGAAATTTTTCACTTTGCTTGGTTCCCATCCCTGTGTCAACTAAAATTTTACGGTCCTCTTCTTCTATTAATAGACTTCTCATTGACCAAGTACACATATTGTTGTCATCAGCAGGATTAAGCTTATTCCACATGGTTTTAGGAACAACACCAAACATCGCTCCACCATCTAATTTAAATAAGCCAGCGTCTATAATCGATAATTTCATTTTCAAAATTTGTATGTAACACCTATGCTTGCAGAACTTCCATAAAATGGATATATCTGTGGTTGGATACCAATAGAGAGATCTTCTGTTGTATCGAATTCCATGAGATGTCTATCTGTAAAAGCTTCAATTACTGAAGCCAGATGTATAATAATGATGGCAATTCCAGCTCTTTCTGTATCCAATTGAAATTGGTTTCTGAATTGCCTAATACTTTCCTCTGAAGAAATCCCAAGATAAACGTATGTAGGATCTTCTATTTTTATTTCTAAAGCTTCTTGAAAACCAAGCCATAATGATCTATTTCTCACAAAGTAATAAATAGCTGTTGCATCCGCTGCCCATACTAACGGAGCTTTCCAGTATCTTTTATTATAGAGCTGTCCTCCTGCAGGAATAATTAGTCCATAAGTTACTGCTTTACCAGGCTTTCCCTCAAATATTGTTTTAAAAGTTTCTAATGTACCATTTTGTGTAGGTGCTGCTGTAGAATCAGCAGGAATCCTGAATTCTTGAGGATCACCAAAATCTTCAGTTTGTGCATAACATGCACTTTTAATCAATATTCCTAATAATATGGTGAAAAAAAACTTCATTCTAGTCCATTAAAGCTTCGATAATATCATTAAACTCCTCGTCTGAACTAAACGGAATAGAAATATTCCCTGCTCCTTTTTCACTTCGCTTTATATTAACTTTAACACCGATCAACTTACTGAGTTTTCCTTTAATCTTAGTAATTTCTGGATGTTCATTTGACTTTGTTGAAACGGGTTTTCTTTTGGCGGAAGCCTCTTGCTCTAATTTTCTTACAGACCAATTTCCAGCTTTTGTTTTCACAAATAAATCTAGTTGTTTAACAAGATGTGGTATACCTGCTAGAACACGAGCATGTCCCATACTTATCTCTTCTTGTTTAACAGCTTGTTGAATTTGAGGAGGGAGTTTCAATAATCTAACATAGTTTGCAACTGTACTTCTTTTTTTACCAACTCGTTGAGACAATTCATCTTGAGTTAAAGAGCATTCATCCATTAAGCGTTGATAAGAAAAAGCAACTTCCATGGCATTAAGATTTTGACGTTGAATATTTTCAATCAACGCAAATTCTAACATCTCTTGGTCATTCGCAATCCTTACATAAGCGGGAATTGTTGAAAGCTTTGCTAACTTCGAAGCCCTTAATCTACGTTCACCTGAAATTAATTGAAAATTTCCATCTCCTAAGGATCTAACTGTAATCGGTTGCACCAAGCCATGCAACTTTATAGAATCACTTAATTCCTGTAGTTGTTCTGCATCAAAATCTGTTCTCGGTTGAAAAGGATTTGTTTCAATGGAAGAAACTGCAATCTCCAATGTACTATTAGCAAGCTTTTGAATAGCTTTTTTTGCTGGTTTCCCTGAAGATTTATCAACATCCTTTAACAATGCTCTTAAACCTTTACCTAAATCTTTTTTTTTCGCCATTTTCCTTAACTCCTTTTAATTTGATAGGTTTTTTACTCTTTGTTTGATTCTTTTGTCTGTATTTCTTTTACCCAACTCATCGTCGTTTCTCTTTAAGAATTCATAAGCAAGGTTTAGGTAGTTATTTGCTCCTTTAGATGAAATGTCATATGTAATGACTGGCATTCCCATACTAGGAGCTTCTCCTATCTTACTATTTCTATGTATTATCGTTTCATAAACAATGTCACCTAGATTAGATGTAACTTCATCTACAACTAAGTTGGCCATTTTCAAACGTTTATCATACATTGATAGAACAATACCTTCAAGTTCAAGTTCTGTGTTTAAACTATTTTGGACTAATGAAATAGTGCTTCTTAATTTACTGTAACCTTCAAGAGAAAATATCTCACATTGAATAGGTACTAATACTGAATCAGATGCTGTCAATGCATTAAGTGTAATAAGCCCTAATGAAGGAAGACAATCAATAATCACATAATCATAAGAATCAGCAATATTAGTTAGCTGATTCTTCATTTGGTATTCTCTATTTTCAATATTTACTAATTCTATTTCAGCACCTACTAAATCAATGCTAGAGGGAATCAAATGTAAATTAGGAACATCAGTCTCTATTACCACTTCTGAAGGATCAATGCCATTTACTAGAATATCATAAATAGAATAATCGTCATCTTCAAGTCTAAAACCTAATCCACTAGAAGCATTAGCTTGGGGATCGGAATCGATAAGTAAAATTTTTTTCTCTAGGATTGCAAGTGCCGCTGCTAGATTAATTGCAGTGGTAGTTTTTCCTACACCTCCTTTCTGATTCGCTATCGCTATTATTTTACCCATTATATTGCTATTTCGCTACAAAGTTACATTTATTAAATACAAATTTGGTACAACATTAACAAAAGAATAAAACCCTTTATACGTTTACATGACTTTTATTTTCCTACTCTTTTTGTATCATTGTAATTATAATCTTATCAAATAGAATGTCATAAATGTTGGGAGTTATAAAATCACTATTTTCGATTGTATTTATTTTGGTTTGTCTTTGGGCTGAAGCCCAAAGTTATTCACAATTAGATGCAACTTGTATTGATATTGATGGAAAGGAATTACTTAATCCTTTTGTTGGAGGTCTTAATTCACCTCAGTTTAATTTGGTTGATTTCGATCTTGACGGAGATGAAGATCTTGTTCTTATGGATAGAGATGGAGAAATTGTACTTCCGTTTAAGTACTTCGATGGAGAATATGTTTATGCACCTGAATATAGAAGCACCTTTCCTGCATTGAAAAAATGGGTGCGTTTTGTTGATTATAATAATGATGGTATTCAAGATATATACTGTTATAATTTAGAATCTCCGATTGACGGTGTAGAAATTTATAGAGGTTCAATTGAAGATGGATCATTGAATTACACAAAAATTATTACGAATCCAGACGAAACTTTCGAAATAATTTATTTTTCATTTGGTTCCCAAGTAGTAAACTTGGATTTAAGTTCTGCCGATTTACCTGATATTATTGATGTTGATAATGATGGTGACTTAGATATTATAACCTTTCAAGGTGATGATCCATTTGTGAAATGGATCAGAAATACATGTGTTGAAGAAGGTGTTTCTCTTGAAAATCCTCAATACTCGTTTGAAGATGCATGCTGGGGAAAATTTAGAGAAAATGGTGTTAATGAAAATATAAAGCTGAGTGAAAGTGTTGATATGTGTGCTGACCCATTGGTAGGAGGGGATGATAATACTAAAAGTGGAGTACATGCTGGTTCTACTATAACTTTATACGATGATGATGCTGATGGAGATTACGAAGCAATAATAGGTGATTTAAGTAATAAACAAATGAATTGGTTGTTTAACGAATCAGTTGATGGAGAGTCATTTATGACTAGTCAAGACACCTTATTTCCTTTTTATGATACCCCTGTAGACATCTATATATTTAATTCGGCTTTCGTCTTAGATATTGATAAAGATGGGAATGATGATTTAGTTGCAGCTCCTAACTTCACTGGTGCAATTCAAAATAGAAATAATGTATGGTATTACAGAAATGGAGCAGATAATGGACAACACGACTTCCAATTGCAAAGTACAAATTTTCTTGGCGATGAAATGTTTGATTTCGGCTCGTTAAGTAATCCTACAACTTGTGATTTTAATCAAGATGGTAAAAGAGATATAGTTGTTGGGGTTTTTGGCGAATTCGTTATAGGTGATAACCCAGATTCTAAGCTGTATTTATTTGAGAATATAAGTGAAGGAGATGATATTGCGTTTCAATTAATAGATGAGGATTATCTAGGCTTTTTAGCTTACAAAAGCTTATTTTTCAATTACGCACCAAGTTTTGGTGATTTAGATAATGATGGAGATGATGACCTTTTGGTATCAACAAATACTGGCGAACTTATATATCTAGAGAATATTGCTGGTGCAGGAAATCCATATGAATTTGCAGCTCCTGTTTTCGAATATGCGGGAATAGATGTTGGAGATAACGCTAAAGTACAATTAGTAGATCTAAACAGAGATGGTCTTCTTGACATTGTTTTAGGTGAACGAAACCAAAATGCCTCTCCATTTGATGAAGAAAAACAAGGCAATATCAATTATTTTCAAAATATAGGTTCAACAAATGAGCCTATGTTTAATCCTGATGAAGAGGTAATGCCTAATTCGCCAACGCTTGGTCATGTTGTAACCAGGGATATAACGACTATTAAAGGTTCTGCAACCCCGTATTTTTATGATACAGGAGATTCATATATTCTTTATGTAGGTTCTGAGAGTGGCAAGGTTAAACTATACCATGATATCGAAGAAAACTTATATGGTGACTTCACAGAAGTTGATGATAATGTTACATCATTGTTTGTTGGGAAAAGAAGTGCAATTTGTATTGATGATTTTAATGGGGATGATTTATTGGAATTTGCTTTGGGTAATATAAGAGGAGGTCTAACTGTTTTTGGTTCGGATATCATGACTAATGGTCTTGTAAGTGTTAATGAAGAAGAATTAAGTAATCTATCTGTGTATCCTAATCCAGCATCTGAAATCTTGAATATAATTACTGAAGATGTCTTTGATACTTATGAAATTTACAGTATCAATGGTACTTCGCTAATGAATGGAGTAGTTACAAAAAGCAATAGTCAGATTTCAATCAACGAATTAACCAACGGAATGTACATTCTAGTGCTAAAGAAAGATTCTCAACTTGTATCTAAAAGATTTACAGTCTTTAAATAGTATTTAGTTTATTCTGTAAATTAAGCATTAACTCGTCCTGGGCTTTAAACATCTTATTCATTAGAAATACTTTGCCTGGCAATATGCCTTCAATTTGGATATTGAAAGCGATTTCAACAATTAACTCAGCTTTTTCGATAAGTTCATATTTAATTACAACCTTAGGAAAGGGTAGACCATTAACGTCATATTTTATTGACGATTCATTATGTGTTACAGAAGCGCTATATTTTATATTTATGGATAACCATGTAAAAGGCCTTTCATGAATGTCGTATGTATTTTCGACACCCTCTTTTTTAATCGCTTTGAATATTAAAGGATGTAAATCTGCATAAATACTTAAGTCTACTAGTTGTGGAACGACCTGAGATAAATTCCCATCGATAAGGTAGTTTTTACTTTTTATCATTGTCAAGTGAATTGAATAATATACTACCTAATCTCACAATCGTACTTCCACATTCCAATGCTAATTCGTAATCTCCTGACATTCCCATAGATAGCTCATTGAAAAAAGGTAGCTTATTTATATACTGATTTTTAATACTGGTATAAATTCTATGAAGTTCTAAAAATTCTGACTTTATTTTTTCTTTATCATCTGAAAAACTTGCCATACCCATAATTCCTTGGATTTCTATGTTTTCAAGATTTAGACTGATAATTTTATTAACGATTTCTTCCTTTTTGTTGGGACTTATACCATGTTTTGATTCCTCTTCAGCTACTTTAAATTGTAAAAGAATAGGGATTCTTCGATTGTGATTCTTAGCTTGTTTGTTAATTTCAATGGCTAATTTCACACTATCAACAGAGTGTATTTTATGTATAAAATCAGCAATATATTTAACCTTATTTCTTTGTAAAGTACCTATGATGTGCCAATTAATGTCAATAGGTAAATGATCTTTTTTATCAAGAAGATCTTGAACGCGATTTTCCCCCATATCTCTAAATCCCATATCATACATACGATTTACGGATTCATTCGTTCTTTTTTTGCTAACGACGAGTAAAGTAGCATTGTGTTTAACTACTTTGTCATAAATATTGGAAATGCGTTTATTACTAGAAAAGTCCGTGTAATTCACTATCAATTAAGTTAATTATTTTGCCAAAATCTTCTGGCACATTCTGAAAATCTAGGTTTTTCGTATTAATAATTAACAATTTGCCCTCACTATAGTTTTCGATCCATTTCTCATAGCGGGTATTTAAGCTTTTTAGATAATCTAAGCTCATACTGCCTTCATATTCTCTACCTCTATTTTGGATGTGAGAAACAAGCGTTGAAATATCAGATTGTAAATAAATGAGTAAGTCAGGAGCACTAACCTGCGAAGACATTGTTTTAAAAAGATCAAAGTAATTATTGAAGTCTCTTACTTCCATTAATCCCATGTCATGTAGATTGGGGGCAAAAATAAAAGCATCTTCATAGATTGTCCGATCTTGAATAACAGTTTTTGCGCCATTTCGAATGGAGAGAACTTGTTGATATCGACTGTTGAGAAAATAGATTTGAAGGTTGAAAGACCAACGTTTCATATCATTATAAAAGTCACTTAAATAAGGATTTGTTGTAGCATCCTCATATTGTGTATCCCAGCCATAATGTTTACCAAGTAATCTAGTTAAGGTAGTTTTACCAGCACCAATATTACCTGCAATGGCAACATGTCGAATCTCTTTTTTTTCTTTCACACTCCAAATGTATGAAAAATGACTTTCTTTACACCGTTGAACAAGTGAAATTGAATGTCTATCTAAAAAAATCTTTAATTTGACTGAAGTCTTTGTACTTTTATCTTTGGGCTCGAGCCCAAAAAAACACGTAACAAGTCCTACACTTATGAGTAAAGTCATAGAAACAATAAATTTATTTAAAACCTACCAAATAGGTACCCAAACTGTAAGGGCATTAAGAGATGTTTCAATAAGTATTAATCAAAATGAATACGTTGCTCTTATGGGACCTTCAGGTTCTGGGAAATCTACGTTGATGAATTTACTCGGTTGCTTAGATACGCCTACGAAAGGTAATTATATTCTAAATGGCAATAATGTAAGTGAAATGTATGACGATGAATTAGCGGGCATACGAAACAAGCTAATCGGTTTTGTATTCCAAACATTCAACTTATTACCAAGAATGACTTCACTTGAAAATGTTGCTTTACCGCTTATCTATGCTGGTTTATCAAAAAGGAAAAGAGAAGAATTAGCTGAAGAAGCTTTAGCTAAAGTAAATCTTGAAGATCGACTTGATCATAAACCTAATGAACTTTCAGGAGGTCAAAGACAACGTGTTGCAATTGCAAGGGCTCTAGTAAATAATCCGGCAATTATACTCGCTGATGAACCAACAGGAAACCTGGATACAAAGACATCTATTGAAATAATGGAAATATTCGAAAAGATACATGATGCAGGTAATACGGTAATACTTGTAACGCATGAACCGGATATTTCAATGCATGCACATAGAATTATAAGGTTAAGAGATGGATTAGTAGAATCAGATAAATTGAATAAAAATATTATTCTTGCTAGTGATCCTGAACATAGATACGCACAAGATTAATTACATTTGTGTTCAAATTTTAAATTCATGGCTAAGTCATTACATCATTCTTCATTTGATTTTCATCCAAATCAAAAAGTTTATAAGGGTAAAGTAAGAGATGTTTATACAATCGATGATAAAGTAATTTTAGTTGCTTCTGACCGCATATCTGCATTCGATCATATTCTTCCAAAGGCAATTCCATATAAAGGACAAGTCTTAACTAAGGTAGCTAAACATTTTCTCAATGCATCAAAAGATATTGTTCCAAATTGGCTTGAAAATGTCCCGCATCCCAATGTTGCTATAGGTAAAGCATGTGAGCCAATAAAGTTGGAAATGGTTGTTAGAGGC
>CAZMKA010000060.1:18674-18898 GCA_964566605.1 uncultured Saprospiraceae bacterium
TATTTAGCTGGTCATTCATGGAGAACTTACAAAAGTGGATTAAGGACTTTGTGTGGTGTTGAAATGCCTGAAGGAATGAAAGAGGCAGATGCCTTTCCAGAACCATTGATTACTCCTGCAACAAAAGCAGAAGAAGGCCATGATGAAGACATCAGTGCTAAGGAAATTCTAGAACGAAAAATCGTTACACCCGCTATGTGGGAGAAATTACAGGAGTATACATT
>CAZMKA010000061.1:0-18745 GCA_964566605.1 uncultured Saprospiraceae bacterium
GAATATTTCAGGTAATGATGGAGGATATGGGGATTATACAATGGATTTTACACCTACTTTAATGGCAGGTGGAATGTACAATATGGTGCTGGAACCTATATATCCGGGGAATGTATTTAATGAATCTTTTGCTGTATGGTTAGATATTGATCAAGATGGAGTGTTAAGTGATGATGAGAAAATTCTTGAAGTTGATGGTATTTCACAGATCTATGAAGAAGTGGTTACTATTCCTGGTGATATTGAATTGGGAAATATGAGAATGAGAGTTGGTATGCGATTTAATGCACAACCACCAAGTTGTACTGGTGATAATTTCCAAGCTTTCGGTGAAACGGAAGATTACTGTTTTACTATTACAGAATTTGCTTGTACACCTATTGCAATTTTAGATACTACATTTACTTCATTATCAGAAATAGGATTGATTTTCTCTGAGAATTTAAATGTAGATGAAAGTTTTGTTTCTTATAAAAGAATTGAAGATACAGACTGGGTTGAAGAGAGTATAACTGATTTAGACTATGTGGTAGGTAATTTAGAGGACTGTAAAATATATGAATTTAGAACAAGAACATTATGTGGTACTGATTTTACAGATTATACTGACCCAGTAACTTATAGTACAAGGTGTCTTATTTCAACGGAATCTTATGAAGAGTCTAAAATTAAGATTTATCCAAATCCATTTAGTGATGTATTCTCAATAGAATTTATTTCTGAAGATATTAATAACATGACTTATGAGATTTACAATCAGCTTGGTGCTGTCGTTCAAAAATCAAATTTATCGAACGCTTCTAAACAAGAGATTACAAGTAATGTATTAGCATCAGGAGTTTATTATATAAGAATAATGAGTGAAGGTGAAACAATTACCTATAGAAAGATTGTTAAGATGTAGTGAACGAAGAATTACATAAATGGAAATCAACTGAGTACATAGCTCAGTACATAGAACAAGTGAGGCTTGATTTGTTAGAAGACAATCAAGCCTCACTTGTTGCTTTATCTATAAGTTTAGATCGTAATTACGGTTTTATACTAAAGACAAAAGAGCAGCTAAATCGTGATGATCACGAAACGTTAATAACATATATTGTTGAGCAATTGAAAAGCTATGACTATAGAGTTAATAGAGAAGGCGCTGGTGAAATCATGCTACAAGCTTCAGTAAAAGCAAGAGTTCATGGCAAACAATTATTTGGTACTACGAAAGTGATTGACAAGGGTTTTGAAATTCGAGTTTTGGTTACGCCTTACATAGATCGTTTTTACGAAAAGGCTTCATTGCGTAAGGAGTTGATTGAATTGTTGTTTGGTTGAAAAAGCTATTTGTAATTTTAACTTTTCTATAAAACACTACATGTCAACAATATTGTTATCATTGTATAAGTTTTATCCCAATATTATATGATGTTCATAACACGTTTTTTCTCTCTTTTAATTCTATTCCTTTTTTCTTTAGGACTCTATGCGCAGCCTGATGTGTCAGAACTTCGTGCAGTTGATACTATCTATAAGGATTATATTAAAACTATAGAATTTTATAATAATTCTGAAGAGTTAAGTATGCCCATTGTGAATAGAGAGCAAGGAAGTATGCATGTAGGATTTGACGATCATTATGGACAGTATATTGATTACTATTATTCTGTAGTTCATTGTGACCGAAATTGGAATTTTACGGAGAATGTAGAGTTTGCAGACTTTCTTAATGGGCAACAAGAAATCCAAGTAGAAAGCTTTGGGTCGGCAATTAGTACGATAAAAAATTATACACATTATGACTTTGATTTTCCTAACGAAGATTTAAGTTTTAACTGGTCGGGAAATTATCTACTTGTGGTATATGATGCCGATTACACTGTTGCATTTACACGTCGATTTTATGTGGTCGACGAAATTGTGACCTTTATAAATCCGGCTTATACAAGGCCCAATGGAGTTGGTGAATTTTATTCGCATCAATCGTTTAACTTCCAACTTGGAATAGGTCAACTTGATCCTATTAATCCATTGAATGAGATTTTCGTTACAGGTTTTCAAAATCGATTTAACGAACGAACACTTGAATTTAAGCAGCCTTTTCGGATCAAGGGAGATAATGCTATTTTTGATATTGGGAATCAATTTACTTTTCCTGGTTATAAAGAATACAGAGAATTTGATCTTCGAGAAATTCAGAATGGACAAGGTAGAAGAGTGCATACCATAGAATTTTCTGCTGCTGACGCAACTGCCCTCCTTGCTCTCGATAAGAACAGAATGCCTAAAACGAACTTTACCATAACTGATGCTAATGGAGGATTTGTTATCCGAAATAGCGACAGAAGATTTGGGGATGAAGACCTTACTTCGGAGTATGTCAACGTCATTTTTACTTTAAGGTCACCAATCGAAGAAGAAACGGATGTTTATGTGTTAGGAGAATTCAATGATTTCAAAGCATATCCTCAATATAAGATGACATTTTTAGCTGATCAAGGAGTTTATACAGCAGAAGTTCTATTAAAACAAGGATATTACAATTATATGTATGGAGTAGTAGATAATGACGAAGCACCTGACTTATTCCGATTTGAAGGAAGTAGTTATGAAACGGAAAATCGCTATCATTTCTTTACTTATTATCGACCCCTTTCCGGAGAATATGATCAATTAGTAGGGTACCTGAATTATCCACATCAACCAAGATAAGTGTTTCAGCTATTTAGTTTTATTATTTATATCGTTGCCCGATTTGTTGTAAATTGTATGGTAATTGGTGTCATTTTCGCTTTTCATCTTTTTTTGAACTTCATTTATAGAAAATAAACATGTTTTCAGAAGCATATTTTTTAACTTGAAGCCTACAATTAAAGCTTATGAAAAAAGCATTTGTCATTTTATTCTTTTTTGCAGGATTTTATTCTTCCCTTTTTAGTCAGTCAAAGACATTGAGAGAATGCATCGATATTGCATGGGAACGCAATATAAATATAAAACAAGTTGAACTCAGTGAGTGGAGTAGTGATATTGATATTGCACAAGCAAAGGCAGCTCGATACCCTAGTCTGAACGCAGGAACAAGTCTTAATCTTTCAGGTCGATCTGTTGATCCAACGAATAATCAATTCGCCGCTTCTTCTTTCTACACTAACAATTACAACTTGAGCAGTAATATGCTTTTGTATAGAGGAGGACAAGTTGCGAACTCTATTAAGAGAGCGAATCAAAGTAGAACTGCCGTCACTTATCAGATCGATAACATCAAGCAGGATATAGCTCTGCAAGTTGCTAACGCTTATATTAATGTGGTCCTGAGTCAAGAAAACTTGGGAATTACGGAAAAGAGAAGAGATGCTACAAGAGAGCAGATTAAACAATTAGAGTTATTCATTGAAAATGGCTTACGCCCAAAGAATGCTATTTATGATTTACGTGCAAGCATTGCAACAGATGAACAGAATGTGGTAGCTGCTCAGGGTAATTTGGATATTGCTTATCTAAATCTATTGCAGTTAATGAATGTAAGTCCTAGTGAAAAATTTGACTTAGTTATCCCTACACTTTCAATGGAATCACTGACTGACCCATTTGTAATTGATGCTAATGACATGTTTAATAAGTCATGGAAGAATCAACCAGCATATAAAAATGCTAATATGCAGATAGAAATAGCAGAAACAGATCGTAAAATTGCTGCTGCAGGTCTTCGTCCTACAGTAGGAATAGGTGGAAGTGTAGGAACGAATTATTCTAGTTTAGGAAGAGAAGTAGAAAGTATTAATGAAGAAGTATTTAATCAAACTATCTTAATTAATGGAACAGAGCAAACAGTAGGATTTGTGCAGCAAGTGCCGAATCTTATCGATCAACCTTATTTCGATCAAATCAATGAAAATGTTACTTATGGATATGGTTTAAGTGTTCAAGTTCCTATATATAACAATATGAATACTAAAGCTTCAATCCAGAAAGCTGAATTAAACAGAAAGAGTACAAACTATGGCATGGAGTTAGAAGAACTTCAATTCAGAAATGAGGTAGAACAAGTTTTACTCCAAGCAAAAAATGCTAAAAAGCAATATGAAGCGAGTTTGATAAGTGTTGAAGCGGGAAAACAAGCACTTGATAATATAACTAATAGTTTCGAAGCAGGAGCAGCTAATATATATGATTTAACTTTTGCTCAAAACACATATGACACTGCACTTATCCAAAGTGCAATTGCTAAATACGATTATATTTTTAAATCTATGATAATAGACTTTTATTTAGGAAGATCTATCAACTTTTAATTATGACAAAACGAAAGAAAAAATCTAGAAGATGGTTGTGGATTATATTGGGCTTGATACTAGTAGCTATTATTGTAGGTTTGATACTAAACAACCGTGAGGAAGTAATAAAAGTAACGGTAGAGGAAAGTAAATTAGCAACGATAAATGAAATTGTAAGTGGAAGTGGAAAGATTTTTCCAGAGAAAGAGATTGCTATATCAAGTGATGTTTCTGGAGAAATCATTAACTTGTATGTAAGTGAAGGTGACAGTGTAAAACAAGGACAATTACTAGCGAAAATTGATCCAGATACATACGTTTCTGCAGTAGAAAGAGGGAAAGCTTCATTAAATAATGCAAAAGCCCAAAAGTCTATAGCCAATGCACAACTTGCAGCTAGTGAAGCACAAAAACAACAGATTGGTGCTCAACTATCCAATGCCCAAAAAATTAATGATAGAAACAAACAGCTTTTAGAAAATGGTGTAATTTCACAAGCAGAATATGAAGCTTCATTAGCTAATTTGGAAGCTTTGCAAGCTAATGTTAATGCAGCTTCAAGTAATATTCGTTCAGCAGAAGAATCAGCAAAAGCAGCTGATTATACTATAAAGTCAGCAGAAGCAAGTTTACGTGAACTTCAAACAAGTTTGCGAAGAACTACTATCTCTTCACCTGTTAATGGTGTGGTTTCTTTATTGAATGTAGAAGAAGGTGAACGTGTAGTTGGTACGATCCAAATGGCTGGAACAGAAATGATGCGAATTGCTAATTTGAATGCCATGGAAGTTCAAGTTGAGATTAGTGAGAATAATATTTTGAAAGTGCAAGAAGGTGATTCTGTCGATGTAGAAGTAGATGCATATATTGATCGTATTTTTAAAGGAACAGTAACTGAAATTGCTAATACAGCTTCGAATTCGGCAGGAAGCCAAAGTCAGGCAGCCCTTTTGAGCTCGACTCAAGTAACTAATTTTATATGTAAAATACGCATTGACGGAGAGTCTTATCAAGACATATTAACTCCTGAACAGAAATATCCTTTCCGTCCAGGTATGTCGGCGACTGTTGATATTTATACGAATAAGGTGGAAGATGTGCTGACAGTGCCTATTCAAGCTGTAACTGCACGTGAAATCGAAGATGATGAAAAAGGAGAGCTGGAGGAAATAGTTTTTGTTCTAGAAGCGGATACTTTACGTAAAGTGGTAGTAAATACAGGCATTCAAGACAATCAGAATATTTACATAAAAGCTGGTCTTGAAAAAGGTGAAACCATAGTTACTGGACCTTACACGATACTTTCGAAAGAACTTAAAAGTGGGCAAACGGTAGAAATTGTTGATTCAGAAGAAAAAGAGAAATAATAATTTTACTTTTGGGATATGAAGGAAAATGCATTAATCATATTCGTCAAAAATCCAGAACCTGGTAAAGTTAAAACGCGTATTGCTAAATCTGTTGGCAATGAAAAAGCTGTTGAAATTTACAAGCAACTGCTAGACTTTACTTCGAAAATTGTTCAGAATGTAGACTGTACGAGGTATGTGTATTATTTCCCTATGGTTCTCGAAAACGATGAATTTCCTTCTTCGTTATTCAATAAAGAATTACAGATAAAAGGTGACTTAGGTCAAAAGATGGAAACTGCTTTTACAGAAGTATTGAAGCGGCATAAAAGTGTCATGATTGTTGGGTCAGATTGTGCTGAATTAACGAGTGAAGATATTAAGCGTGGCTTCGAGGAGCTAGAAGAAAATGATGTGGTCATAGGACCTGCGAAAGATGGCGGGTATTATCTTTTGGGTATGAATGACCTTCAGCTTTTTCTATTCAAAGATATGCCATGGAGTAGTGAAACTTTACTTGATGAATCGATAATGAAAGTCCAAGATAGAGGTTTGAATTATAGTCTTCTAAACATAAAAAGTGATATTGATTATATCGAAGATTGGGAAGCACAAAAGCACTTGGTTTTATAATTATAAAGTACAATCTGTATTATTTTGGGCTCGAGCCCAAAATAAATCTTAAGTCTTAATCTTGTGCAACTTCTGTAAGCAATTTTTCGAACTACTTCGTATAGCAGGAGAATCATGGGTAATATTGGCTTCTATCTCAGGTATAATTTCGACAGCTAACTCAGGGTATTTACAGCAAATGTTCGTACATACATACATTGAAAATACTCTTATGGCAATGGCTTTTTTGTGGTTTAAAAAAAGATCAAAGCACACGTCAAAAATCTCTCCTTCTTCCTCTTCATCAAAGCTCATTTCTTTCCATGTCCTTAGAATATTTCTAACAACTGTGTCTGTAGATTTTTCATCTTTTACAAGCTTAAGAAGGGTAGGGTTATAAGGTCGAATGAGCTCCGGAGCATGTTCGCCAAGCATTCCCAAAGGCCAAGCTGAACGCTGGGTAATGCGAATATCTTCACCTAAGAAGCAGTCCATTAATTCCTCCATTCTTGAAGGATTCTTCTTAATGACTTCTAAAATAATTACGGCATTTTTTTTGGAATATTTACCTTGAAACAGCGTTATAAAATTCATGTAGAATGATTACTTCTTCAAAAAACCTTCTCGAAGTTTCATCAAGAATGGAGAAGCGAACATGAAATCTTCAAGTAATTCATTATTCGTACTTAATACTTCATCTTTACTTCCGGTCCATGCTAATTGACCTTCATGCAATAATGCGATGTTATCGCCTATTTCCATTACGGAATTCATATCATGCGTATTAATTATCGTCACGATATCATTCTCTTTGGTGATAGAAGAAATTAATTTATCTATAACTAAGCTGGTTTTTGGGTCCAAACCCGAATTCGGTTCATCACAAAACAAATACTTAGGTTGAAGCACAATGGAACGTGCAATTCCCACTCTTTTTTGCATACCACCACTCACTTCACTGGGGAATTTATCATTACAACCTTCGAGTTCTACTCTTTCAAGGCAATAATCAACACGCATTTTTTTCTCTTTCGCCGTCATGTTGGAAAACATATCGAGTGGAAAACTTATATTCTGTTCGACAGTCAATGAATCAAAAAGTGCTGATCCCTGAAAGAGCATTCCGATTTTCATACGTACTTCTCTCATGTCCTTTTTATTCAAGGCAGTAAACTCTATGTCATCATACATGATTTTACCACTTGAAGGCGTCATAAGCCCTACGAGTATTTTGAGAAAAACAGTCTTACCAGCTCCTGAACGACCAATTATAAGATTGTTTTTACCTTTTTCAAAAGTAAAATTCAGGCCTTTTAATACTTCTTTATCATCAAAAGATTTACGTACGTCTATTGCTTTTATCATGTGATTAAGTTAAAACTACAGCTATTAAATAATCACTGAGTAAAATGAGTATATTACTTATTACTACAGCTTGTGTGCTCGCTTTTCCCAGTTCCACACTTCCTCCTTTTACATGATATCCTTGATAACATGAAACCATACATAAAACGATTCCAAAAACTAGCGCTTTTACGAGCATCATTGTTACGTGATGAGGATCGAAAAAAGCTCGAAGACCTTGAGTGAATTCTTGTGATGTAAACATTCCTGTAGGAACACTTCCTAAGTAAGCGCCAATCATACTGAAAAAAGATGCCATAGCAACTAACACAGGTACCATAACAATACATGCGATAAGACGAGGAAGGGTTAAATAAGCTGATGTATTTACACCCATGATTTCCATGGCTGCGATATGTTCTTTTTGACGCATACCTCCAATTTCAGCTGCGATATTGGATCCTACTTTTCCTGCTAATACAAGACAAGTGATAGTAGGTGCCATCTCTATCAATGTCATATCTCTCACGATATATCCCACATAATATCTAGGAATTGTGAAACCAGTTAATTGATAAGCAAACTGAACAGCCGTTACTGCTCCAATAAATATTGAAATAAGAAAAACAATAAGAAAAGACCCGAGCCCTATCTGCTCCATTTGACGCATGGTCTCATTCCAATACATTTTGAAATTCTCTGGTTTTTTGAAAATTTGCGGTAACCAGGTTACAAATTTTCCAAAATGATACAATGAATTTTTAAGCATAGAATGATTTTTGCAGTGGCAAAGTTAATGTTCTTCGGGTAAACGTATATTATGCATTGTTAAATAACTTAAAACAAAACGTTATAAAAGGACTTTAAATTTCATTATTTGATTACTCATACTATTTCTAAGAACAATTCGGCTATATTTATGTACAATAAAAGAATAATCATTGATATATGAATGCAGTAATTACAGGAGCGAGTAAAGGAATAGGAAAAGCGGTTTCAATCCATTTAGCGGAAAAGTCGCACAATCTAGCTATATGTGCTAGGAATAAGGCTGATCTTATGAGTTTTCATGATGAATTACAAAAAGATTTTCCCGATGTTAAGGTTTTTTCAATGGTCGCAGACATGTCTAAGAAAGAAGACATTCTAAAGTTTGCTCAAATGATTAGTACGAACTTTGAAACGGTGGATATTCTTGTAAATAACGCTGGAATATATGTTCCTGGTGAAGTTCATAAGGAAGATGATGGAATCCTAGAGAAATTGACAGAAGTTAACGTTTATGGGCCTTATCGATTAACAAGAGCGCTGATGCCACATTTTCTAAAACAGCAAAGTGGGTTTATTTTTAATATTTGTTCGGTGGCTAGTTTGTTAGCTTATCCTAATGGTGGTTCGTATTCGATTACTAAATTCGCGTTGCATGGATTTACAAAAGTATTGAGAGAGGAGTTAAAAGATAAAGGGATTAAAGTCTGTGGGATTTTTCCTGGAGCAACATGGAGTAACTCTTGGGCGGGAGTTGACTTGCCCAAAGAGCGATTAATGGAAGCTAATGACGTTGCCAAAGCGATAGGACTTCAACTTGAGTTAAGTTCATCGGCAGTTATGGAGGATATTATTTTGAGACCACAGTTAGGAGATTTATAATGGATGCAAGTCTTGAAGATTTTTGGAATGGGGCATTACGTGAGTTAGGAAGGGCGAATGTTGACAGAAAACATGCTTTTCGAAAAGTAACTCTTGCCTCTGTTTTTAAAGAAAAGGTTAATCAGCGAATGGTTGTTCATCGTCGATTTTATGATAATAATACGTCTTTGATTTTTACGGACTCGAGGTCCAAAAAGGTTCTTCAACTTGAATCGAATCCCATTTCCTCTTTATTGTTTTACGATGACAGGAAGCAACTTCAAATTAGTGTTGCGGGATTGATGAGCGTGCATGAAGGGGACGAATTAAGTGAAGTTGAATTTAAAAAACTTCAAAGTCAAGCTGACTATTCCAATTTTCCGCCTCCAGGTTCAGCGATTGCTGGGGCAATGGAATATAAGCAAGATAAGCCCTTCTTTATGGTGTTGAAGTTCAATTGGTTAGAAGTTGATGTGTTGCAATTATCGAGAGAAGGACATAAGCGTGCCTTTATGCGAAGGGTAGAAGATCAATGGGAAGGCAACTGGATTGTACCATAATGTGCTTTATATTCTATCTTTTATCCATTGGATAAATGCCTTCGCAACTTCCTCTTTTTCAGGCTCGTTTAAAAGTTCGTGATATAAACCGTCCCATATTTTCAAAGTTTTATCGGAGCTTGCTACCTTATCATACAAGTCTTTCGAGCTATCAGAATGGATAAGTAAGTCGGAACTTCCATGGTTGATAAATAAAGGTGTTACAATAGATGAAAGGTTTGAGTAAGCTTGTTTTTGAGCTTTGAGGAACTCTGATCCCATTTTTGCTTTGGTGGGTTTAGTGTAATTTAGCGGGTCAGAGGTATATTTTTCAACAATTTCAGGGTCTCTACTTACGACGTGCGGTTTTACAGGAACGGTTGGAAGGCTAGGCAATATACGAGCGATAGTGCTTGCGAGTTTTTCAAGAATTGCTGGAGTTTTATCGTACATTTTCAAAGCTGCACCGGAGGTAATGACTCCTGTGATATCGTTTTCTCTGTATTTTTGTAAATAGAGAATGGCGATTAATCCGCCCATAGAATGTGCAACTAAAAAGTTCTTTTTACCTTTTTGGAAAAAGGATTGTGTCAATGTGTGTAGATCTTCAACATAAGTATCAAAGGAGTCTATTATCGCGCGTTTACCCTCGCTTTGCCCATGTCCTCTATGGTCGTAACCCATTACTCGGTAACCACAATCGTCAAGAAGATTATAGAAAAAATCATATCTCTTGATGTGTTCGGCGTACCCATGAACAATGCAAATGGATACATCCGATTCTTTTTCATTGGAAAGGCGAAATAATTTTTGTCCGTTTACTAATAGGGTAGATTCCTTCATCTTGTATAATTCAATTACAGGATAAATATAATGAATCTTTTTCGGGATGAGTTTTTGGACTAGATTATAACTAATCCAGATTGTACATATAATTGCAGTTAAAATTCAGTAATTATCTAAAGAGAGTCAAGGAGAAAAGCGTAAATATGGTTTAATACCAATCTATCTTAGCTTTCACTTTCAATAATTATAATATCCTTATCCCAAAAATTGATATACTTTAAGAAAATATAGATTTAAAAAGAAAACTGTTTGCGAATCAGAACTCACAAACAGTTTTAAAATTTTTAAAAAAGTGGATTTGGGTTTACCCAAATTTTTTCTTGTAATCTACAATCGATTGTTTAACAACTTCAATAGCTGTTTCTTTTTTCTGGAATTCTTCAACAATAACTTCTTTATTCTCTAGTTTCTTATAGTCCTCAAAGAAATTACGCAATTCTCTAAAGAAGTGTCTAGGTAATTCAGTTACGTTGTCAATGTGGTTTACTGACATATCATTTAGTGCAACAGCGATAATTTTATCATCTTTTTCATCGCCATCTACCATTCTCATAACACCAATAACTTTAGCTTCTACCATACAAAGCGGCTGAATTGTAATCGATGAAAGTACGAGAATATCAAGTGGATCATCATCGTCACAATAGGTTTGTGGGATGAAACCATAGTTGGCTGGATAATACATACTTGCGTAAAGTACTCTATCTAGTTTTAATAAACCAGACTCTTTGTCAAGCTCATATTTAGCTCGAGTATTTTTAGGGATTTCAATGATCGCATTTACTATTTCTGGAACCTCTTTTCCTACTGTAACGTCATGCCACGGATTCATATACTATTATTTTGCGCAAAATTATACAAAATCAAGAATATATAAACCTTTATTCACTAATTATAAATATTATATACATTAAACAAATGTCGTATATGATGGTAAAATGCCAGAAATCCCAACATTCATTTTGTCTTTAAATCAAAGAGCAAAAAATGATTATCTGATTATGACTAGCTTTCCAATATTATTTTTAAAGAATTTATCAGTATTGGTGTCATATTTTTCATAAAACTCACCAGTTTGCTTGGTTGTTGTTACTTGATACAAATAAACACCATTCGCTAGTTTGCTACCATATTCATCCGTTCCATCCCACTTGTATTCAGTTCTATTCACACCAATGTTGAGTGGTCCTAGTTCTAGTCCTCCTATTTCTTTTACTACTTTACCACTTACCGTCATGATTCTTATATTAATATCTTCAGGCATTTCATTTCCAGTTAGTGTAAACACAAATTGTGTGCAATCACTAAACGGATTAGGGTAATTAAATACATTAGAAATTAATTCCTCATTGATAACTTCAAAGTCTACAATATAATCTTGGTTACCTGAAATATTGCCAGCAACATCTTTGGATCTTATTTCTAAAGTGTACATTCCGTCTTTTTCAAGAATAGGAGTCAGCATAATTTCACTTTCGTTATTCTCACCATCCATTGCTGGCGTAAAAGTAATTCGCGGATCATCCATTTCAATAATTTCACTTATACCGTCTGGATCAATTAAGTTGATTTGGTAATCACTAGTGTCATTAAGTAATAAGAATTCATTTTCATCTTTTGTTACAATTCGAATTATAGGTTCACCTGAAACGATGTCACCATTTAGAATTCTTCTACCATCGAAACTTACATCCATCAATGGATTTCTGACATCTTTTCTTATGGTGAAGTTACGTAATCCGAAGTTGTTGAAATAGAAACATTCCATAGGGTTCTTTCTAGAATTAGCTTCTATAGAAACGGTATATGTTCCTTCAAGACCGATAGTTGTCAATGTGTACTCTATATAATCTTTTTCACCATTTCCAAGATTCGTCAATGTTTCTTGAATGACCGTTGAAACATTTTCCTCATCAGTCAATGTGATTTTAACATCAACAGAATCTACATCTACTGCACCAATATTAACGAGTGGTATTTTCAATACGAATGCATTTCCTTCATCCAAAGTATCAGACTTGAAAATTGCTTCATCATCTAATGGATCAAGAGCAAGCTCCGCATTTCCATCAAAGAATACACGCCAAAAACCTAAATCTGGAGATGACAAATTAACATCATCATATGTGAAGTATTGTAACTTCAAATATGGAAACTCATCTGCTGAAATTTGTGATAGATTAAATTCGTTTTCTTCAATTTTACTTACGAGTAGAGAATCTCTACCTTCAGGTGTAACTCCTATGATTCTCATATAACTTGAGTCATTAGCAGGTACTTCAGATAATTGATCACTCCATACTAAGTTTCTCCATTTTGTTGATGGACCTATTTTAACTGAAGTTTCTGTTCCAGTAAACCACTGGCCAAACATAGGAGCACGTGAATCTGCTTTATCTTCAATAGTTTCACCTAAATCTTCAGCTAAAGCTTCTTTATTTTTTTGATAGAAGAAATTATATGGCGTAAGTGTTTTTGTTTTTAAACTATCTACAAGAACAGCACCTTGAGTTGATAGAGTGGTAAATATATTTCTACCATTATTCATTGATGCATCAGCTTCCCATTCAAAATTCATGAAGTCTGAAGAAATATCATTTTGTTTATGAATGGTATAAAAAAATACATAATCACTATCTTCTACTTCGTCTTCTAAAAAGTTAACTAAACTAATTCTTGATTCTTGTTCAGTAGGATCAAAATAAAATGCTAAGGAATTTTTTCCTGTTGGTTGTTCAGAACCATATTTTCCTGCAAAATCATTTTGTTCAAACACACCGGTAGAATCTGCTCTTACTACAGCTAATTTAGGTCCTACATTGATGTAATAAGCATTCCCCCAAAAACCATCATTAATAAAGAAGTTAGCAAAGTTTTCACCTTTACTTACTCGATTTATAACCCGTATATCACGTAGGTTTTTAACATACTCTAATTTCCCATTTATTAATTCTAGTTCATCAAAGTTGTTATCCTCGAATTGATTTAAATGTGATTGTGACCATCCATTGTTTGAATTAGGTAAATAAGTAAATGAACTGGAATTCCAAGTTCTTCCCGCTCCAGTAATATCCATTTCAGGAGCTACTCTCCAGTAGTAAACTGTATTATTGTCAAATTGAACATTAGGCTCCCATTTTAAAAGTCCTGATGCATTTAAAATAGATTCTTCAAGCATAAACGGAGAATCAAATGATTCTACTGTATCAATTTGGAAGATGTACGTTTGTTTATCTCCAAGTGCATTAAAACTAGAGGCAAACAAAGCAACATCATTGTTATTATATATAGAATAATTCTTAGGCATAACTGGAACAGCTCCATTATTCAAAATGAAGAATTCATATGTATCTCCACCGGAAGTATTTACAAGTTTATTGTTGTTTTCTGCAAAAGGATTAGGCCATTCATCATGTTCTTCAATATTATCAACAAATATCTTTACAGTATTTTTTCCTATAACATTTAAACTCAAAATAGGAATATTCAAACAGTAGTTTTCTTTGAAATTAGGAGCATCTACAACAATAGAGGTATCTAGTTCTATTTCATTAGCAGGGTTAAGATGTTGAATGTTGACAGATAAAGTTGAATCTACAGCTATTCCGAGGTTAGCTACTTCAAAACAAACTTGAAAGCTATCTTGGAAAGCATTTATTATTTCAGGGGCATGTATAACAGAAGAAAAATCAGGTGTGTAATCACTTCCTTGACTTGCATGCATTTTTATTGCTGGATCACCATGATAAGTGATCTGTTGCATCAAGGTTTCAAATTGATAACCAACACTTGATTCGTATTTATTAAGTACAGGTAACATTTTATCACCTAAGGTAGAATTAAAGAGGTTTTCTCCAAGTCCAGAATATAAATCCAATCCGAAGTTATATTGTTGGCCTATATATGCTTGAGAAGCTGCAGCTAAAAATACAATAGCACCTTTGTCCTCAGCAAGTATGAATTCTTCACTCATACCGAGAGCTGATGTATGAACATTTCCAGAGTGACAACCAAGAGAAATCAGTAAAGGATATTTTCCTTTGTTGTTATAAGCATTCACATCTTCTAGATTCAAATCAAATACTCCAACTGCACTGTGTCCAAAGAAAGTTAGGATTGATGCTCCATTGTTGATACTTGAACGAATATTTTCTGTTTGAGAATTTTCAATAGGATCACTAGAAACCTTATAAATAGTTGTAACATCAGCACCATATTCATTCGTTTCAATTTCATCTTCCATATTACCTAAGTAATTTCGAATTATACCCTGAATGTTCGGATCACCACCACTTAAGTGCAGTATTTTCTTCATCCAATGTTTATCTTCGATGGTTTGAGGGTTATTTATTTGATCTTCATGCTCGATAACTTTGTCAAGATAAATTCTAATTTGATCTGTATTTCTTACAGCGATTCTACCAATAGGAACATTTGGAGAAGTATTTCCCCAGTCTGATACTAGTAAGTTGTCAGAACCTGGAAAGCCAAAAGTGGGTACATAGAAAAAAGGATCAGCTTCTTTTTGAGCTTCGGATCTATAACCTGCATATTCTCTTCCTTTCCCTATTATAAATACGTAACTCATATTATTCCAGTTTTGACTTGCCCAAACTAGAAATGATTTTACACCAAGATGATGTCCTTCTATTCCGTAACCAAATGTTTCATAAATATCTTCTACATTTATTATTCTTGGACTGTAAGAACCACCTTCTATTGATGACCTGTAGTCTGAATATTGTTGTACGTAATTGTTTCCAGTTGAAGCATCTTCAAATAAAGTATCATGACTTAAAATAATGTAATCACTTCCATCATCAGCTATATCTAAAAATTCTATTTTTTCAGCTGATAGAATCGACTTTACAGAATTATTAGTAACAACATAGAAGTCTCTGTTGAATATTGAGCCTTCAAATTGGAATTTTACAACTCCACCTTCAACTAAAGAATTGATTCTTTGTTTACCGATAACATCGTAAAATACTGGTGTTCCAGCACTAGAATTAAAGTTTTGTAATTCAATGTATCTATCGAATAGATTATCATCAAATTTTATATGAGCATTATCTTGATTATTGAATTCAAAGGTTGAAGGATATTTTATTCTAAGATAAGCCAATGAAAACCGATCATTTGACGCTCCTTCGGCATCTATTTTAATTTGTGTACTATTTTGGAGTAAAGACTTGGAAAATGAATATTCATCATGGAAAACTTGGTAACCTGAACCAGGGTAATTATTAGTTTCTGTTCCATTGATACGAACTTTGATATTGTGAGTTACAGCGTTTGTTCCAAATCGCAGTTCACAAAGTGGGTCTGGTCCATTGTTACTTATATTCGGAAGTGTTGTATTTACTGTTAAGGTACTTCGTAGACCTCTACCAAATCCTTCTGTGATAACAGCAGAAGAATATCTTACATCGGCGCTAAAAGCTTTAGTAAATGTATTTGAATAAACAGTTTCATGTTCAGCGATATAATATGTCTCAATAGGAGGCAAGCTATTCGATAATTCTGTTGTACTTGCTGTATATCTAAGTTGATTTCCTGTATTGTATGTTAAGTAATAAGCATTAGTTTCTGTAACCAATGAAAATTCAGTATTTAACTGATGTTGTTTTGTATCGAAAAGATATTCATCTATTTCATTTCTTAATTTTTTACCATAAAACTCTAGAAAATCACCATCTGACATAATACCTTCAGTCGAAGTGTATATTTCTATTTCTTCACCTAAATTGAACATAGAAAAAGTAGACATAGAAGTTGATGAAACTGGAAAGCCCATATTTTCTAACTCTTCTTTGGTAATTCTATATATTCCATCTTCATTTACATTAAGTTTGTAATAATCTGCAGAATAGTCAATCCATTCGTAACCGAATTTCACATTATTGCCATCAATGTATTGAGCATTAATACTAGCACAAATAAATAGTAAAATTATAGTGAGATAAAAAGATTTCATTTTATAAAAAATTTGTTTGTGTTCTTATATATGAGAACATAAAAATTACTAAATCAAAGATACAACAACTAGTTGTTTATTTCCATGATTTTCAAGACTATGCAATTGTAAACGACAGTTTCTAGAGCATTAATGTAATGAAAAGCATTTTTTTACACATTTTTGTTCATTCTGTCAATTAGTTTACCGAAAATGATGCTTGCACAAATGATTTATTTAGTCTTAATTTTAAGCTTCATATTCATACTTGTTTACAAGGTGTATTTCATCACTCCGTTCACACAATATAAAGACTCCTTTTATTCTGAAAACCTCATTGATTTTCCTATTTTTTTGTTGATTTCAGTCAAAAACGAGTCAAAACGTCTTGCTAATGTCTTAAGCTCAACAAATTCAGGTGAATTTAGGGAGTCGGGCTCCAAAATAATTGTAGTGGATGATTATTCGGAGGAAGTGGAATTTAAGTTGATGCAGGATATTTGTTCAGATTATAAGAATGTAGAATTTATCAAGTCCAGAAATTCTCCAGGAAAGAAACATGCTTTAAGATATGCTATCAAAGAATTCCCATCAGATTACTACGCATTTACTGATGCAGATTGTATAATAGGAGAAAAGTGGTTTAGAGCAATTAAATATTCTTTTAAGAGTGGTGATTTTGTAATGGGCTACGCACCATTTGAAAAGAAAAAAACGCTTTTAAATTCATTACAGCGTTATGAATGTATGTGGATAGCTAGTCAATACATGGGTTTTACCTTGCGCAAAATGCCATACATGGCTGTTGGAAGAAATATGGGAGCAACTGCAGAGTTATTGAGTAAAACAATTCCACAGATGCAAGGAGATCATTTAATGTCGGGAGATGACGACATGTTGGTTCAAGCATTGGAAAAGGACACTAAAATATCATTAATGATTCACCCTGATAGTTTTGCAAAGAGTGAATCGGAAGGTACTTATTTTAGATATTTGAAACAAAAGACACGCCAGATAAGTACATCAGTGCATTATAAGCTAAAACACAAAATACTCTTGGGAGGAATTTCAACTTCATTGATAACATTCTATCTTATATCAATTCTTTTATTATTCTTGCATCCAATAATAGGAATCACCTCATTGCTAAGCATGGGAATACTAAATCTTCTTATTTTTTGGGTCCCAACCCAAAAATTTAAAGAAAAGGACATAAAATGGAAGGTGATGTTTTTGGAACCGATTTATGTAATTAATTTAGTAATTCTCGCCATTTATTCGATATTGCCAAAAAAGAAAATGTGGAAATAATATTAAAGTATTTCAAAAAATTAACGGAGGAACAAATTCGACAATTTGAGTTACTCGGAGAGCTTTATAAGGACTGGAATGACAAGATAAATGTTGTGTCGAGAAAGGACATAGATAATTTATACGAGCGTCATATTTTGCATTCTTTGTCGATTGCGAAATTCATCCAGTTCACAGAGGGTACGGAGGTTATGGATTTAGGAACTGGAGGCGGATTTCCAGCTGTCCCATTAGCCATATTTTTTCCAGAGGTAAAGTTTCATGCAATAGATGGAACGGCGAAAAAAATAATGGTATTGAATGAAGTTGTAAAATCACTGGGACTTAAGAATATAAAGGGAGAGCAGCTTCGGGCGGAGGAGAATAAGCGGAAGTATGATTTTGTTGTAACACGTGCAGTTGCGAGTATGGAAAAGTTGGTGCCTTGGACGCAAAAGTTACTAAAAGAGCCACAGCAAAACGCTATGCCGAATGGGTTAATTGCATTAAAAGGAGGCGACTTAAAGTCTGAGAAAAAGTTTACAAATAGGTTTACAGAGACTATTATGTTGAGCACATATTTTGAGGAGGAGTTTTTTGCGACAAAGGGGTTGATGTATGTGCAGATTTAGGATGGTTCGATAGGGTGTGAGGCCTACTTAGAGAGTTAAGTAAAGATTAGCGTGAGAATTGTTTATGGAAGATGTGAGGCCTGTTTTTTAGGGCTTTGATATTGGATATTATTGGAGATTTATGGGGGAGGGGGAGAGTTTTGGAGTAAGAATGTTTGTTTAATTAAAGTTAATACTACATCATTTGTTAAATCAATACTGCTCATGCCTTGTCAATGCCTGAAATACGTTGACCACAAAATATTAAAAAATGAGTGGAAAACAAATTACAAAGTTAACAACA
>CAZMKA010000062.1:0-18577 GCA_964566605.1 uncultured Saprospiraceae bacterium
AGCCCGCTAAATGTTCACTAACTCGCCTCAATACTGGCGTTTTCTAAGATTTGTATTGCACAATTTAACCCGAACTCAGGTTGATAGTATTCTTAGAAAATCCTCTTCTTGACAGGGATTCCCATACCTTTAGATCACTCTTAATATACGTGCTCGATAAAAGGATAGAGATATATTTTTCTCTTAATACTTTACTATCTTTTTAATAACCAATTGATCAAAGTATCTTAGTTGTAGTAGATACGAACCTGAAGGTAAATTATCAATATTAATAGTAGTTTCTCCATTAAATTCTTCAGTTCTTTGAAATACTATTCTTCCATCAATACCCAATATGTTTATTTCTAAGTCAGTAGTATTTAATCTAGGACTAATAATTGAGACATTAGAAAAAGAAGGATTAGGATATATTACGGTTGACGCTTCTATTTCTTCATCTGTAGGTATATTACTTATTAAGGCACATGCTAAAATGTTTTCTTTAAAAATTTCGTAATCTTCATATTCCTTTCCTTCTGAGATATTTCCGAATACTCCATAAAAATCTCTTTCTAAATAATCTTGGGCACACCATCCTAAAACGAATCCAGCGTAATTCCCACCTGAAAATACGGGAAGAGGATCAGTCACATTGAGAATTAGCTCATCTCCAATTTCAAATGTTGAATAATTAATGTCACATGTTGAACCATAGTTATAGATGGTAAAGAACTCTTCAATTGTTTCACCTTGAATAATTTCAGTCCGTTTTACATCCATTAACTTTAGGTTATCTTGACCATTATATTTTGTAATAACTTCAGCATTAATAACAGTAGAGTTTTCATCGATTGTTTCACAAAAATTTAAAAATTCCAAGCATGAACATGCGACGGCATTATTATGAAATAAGAAAAAAAATAAGAAAATACTTAAAATAGAAATTTTCATGTTACCCCTTTAAGAAAAAAATAAATAATTGAATTCTAATAGTTTATATCACAAAAGTATTGTTTTTAAATAAATTGCTTGCCTATTTTATTCTTATTCTAATGATTTAAAATAATATTTCTTTAATCGCATATAGTAGAAGTCATAAGTTACAGGAATTATTTTTTGAGCCTAAAAGCTTTTGGGCTATCATTTGTATTCTTATTTCCCCAAAACAATTTTATACAGATTGAACTCTATAATGGCGGAAAAATTAAGTTTTATCCTTCGATACTCTTCGTCGAAAATGCTCAACAGGGCTAAGGCTGCCAGCCCATCGGCTTTCGCCGTTCCCTCACTTGAAGTACTTCGTACTTCATCAGCCTTAAAGGCTGAATCGTTTGGTCATGCTTTTCTCCTCGATTATCATTCGATAATTACTGAATTTTAACCACAATTATAAAGTACAATCTGTATTAGTGTAAACGCTTTTTTGCTTTTGTAATTCAAAAGCCCATTAGCTTGTAACGTCTTAAATTACCTATGTTTTTTCTTTTATAATTTATTTTGGGCGAAAGCCTTACAAAACTTAATGCTTCAACTAGTTGATTAACGTAAGATAGCTAACTCTGTGAAAATTAATTTGTTCTGAATAACATATTATAAAAAAATATAATATATATTTGCTTGACAAATTAGAAGTAAATGAAAGTAAAAGCGAAAATTCTTGTTGTTGATGATGACAACTCTATAAGAAGGACGTTACGTGATATTTTGGAATTTGAGAGGTATGAAGTCGATGAAGCAAGTGATGGGGTGGAAGCAATAGTGAGGATAAAACGTAATACCTACGATGCAATTGTGATGGATATCAAAATGCCTAAAATGGATGGCATGGATGCGATGGATAGAATCCAAGCGATTAAGCCTGACACTCCTATTATCATGATTTCAGGTCATGGAAATATTGACACAGCTGTAGAAGCTGTAAAAAAAGGAGCTTTTGATTTTATCCAAAAACCACCTGATCTTAATAGACTATTAATTACCATTCGTAATGCGATGGATAAGAGTAATCTTATTACAGAAAAGAAGGTACTTCAACGAAAGGTGAAAAGTAAATCTGCTCAGACAATAGTGGGAGAGAGTAGAAGTATAAAGCATATTATGAAAACGATAGATCAAGTTGCTCCCACTGATGCTAGAGTTTTAGTCAATGGTCCGAATGGGACAGGAAAGGAGTTAGTTGCTCGTTGGCTTCATGAAAAGTCTTCAAGAAGTGATAATAATATCATCGAAGTAAACTGTGCTGCAATTCCTAGTGAATTGATCGAAAGTGAGTTATTCGGTCACGAAAAAGGATCTTTTACTTCTGCGCACAAGCAAAGAATAGGAAAATTTGAATTGGCACATGGAGGAACGTTGTTTCTTGATGAGATAGGTGATATGAGTTTGTCTGCACAAGCGAAAGTTCTACGAGCTCTTCAAGAGAGTAAGATTACGAGAGTAGGAGGGGATAAGGAGATTAAAGTAGATGTGAGAATAGTTGCAGCGACGAACAAGGATTTACGTGTAGAGATAAAGAAGGGGAAATTCAGAGAAGATTTATACCACAGACTAGCTGTTATCATAATTCAAGTTCCTGCATTAAACGAAAGGAAAGAAGATATTCCATTATTGGTTAATCATTTTCTTACGAATATATGCGAAGAATACGGATGTCCAAAGAAGAAAATTGAAGCTTCAGCTCTCAAGGAACTTCAAAAAATTAACTGGACAGGAAATATTAGAGAACTGCGAAATGTAGTTGAAAGATTAATTATATTAAGTAAAGAGGCCATCTCCAAAACCGACGTCATTACTTATGTTCAATCGCCGAAAGAAGGACCTGAAATGCAGTCCTTGTTCGACAAATTTGATTCCTTTGATCAATTAACTTCTTACTTGCGAGAGCAATATGATAGTTATAAGTATAAGGAAGTTATATAGATTTTAATGAATTGAAATCTAATGCGGATAGAGTGTTGAGTCATTCTATCCGCATTTTTTATGTGAACTTTCTTCTTTTTATCTTTCTTTTTTCAATTGGGTAGCATTTATTTTGTAAAGATGTGTTCTTTTAATTTTTGGGCTTGAGCCCAAAATTAGATGTATGGTTTATGTATATTTGTTTCCTAATCAATAGAAAAATATGAGTCAAGATAATAAAGTACGTGTGATGAAAGAGTGGGAAGCGGGGCAAGGAGAAAATGCTTGGACAATGTTCAAAGTTATTTCTGAGTTTGTAGATGGATTTGAAACATTAAATAAGATTGGTCCATGTATTTCAATATTTGGGTCGGCGCGAACAAAGTCTGACGATCCATATTATCAGTTAGCTGTTGATATTGCAGCTAAATTAACGGAAGAAGGATATGGCGTAATCACAGGTGGAGGTCCAGGTATTATGGAAGCAGCCAATAAAGGAGCTTTTGAAGCCGATGGTGTTTCAGTGGGTCTTGATATAGATTTGCCTTTCGAGCAATTCGTAAACAAGTACGTAGATAAAAACCTTAATCATAGATACTTCTTTGTTCGTAAAGTCATGTTTGTGAAATATGCACAAGCTTTCGTTGCAATGCCTGGTGGTTTTGGTACGCTTGATGAATTATTCGAGGTACTTACACTTATTCAAACGAAAAAGATTTCAGGTGTACCAGTAGTTTTAGTAGGGAAAGAATTTTGGGGAGGCATGGTAGACTGGATTAAGAATGTAATGTTGGATAAATATTCTAATATTTCTGCAAAAGACATGGATCTTATTCCTATTGTTGATGATCCTCAAGAGGTTGTTCAGATCATAAGAGATTATTACAATGACAAGACACATCAATTAAAACCAAATTATACTATGTAATACCATTTTACTTTAATTTGATCACTTACTTTATGTGTTAGAAATACTCACTTTATCTAAGGACATTCCTGAGTTTTCTACCTTGAAATTGAAATGATATGCTTGCAATTTCAAGCGACAAATTAAATTTGAAATGGTATAAGAAGAGAACAATTAAGTTCTTTTTCTTCTTATATATTAAAGTGATTTTTATGGCTTCAGAAATTCATATTAAACGAAACAAAGCATTACATATTAGGCTTTTTATCATCTCGCTTCTGGGAGCAGTAGTTTCTATTTTCTACTATTTGGAAAGATTGTCGAATGCTTCATTATTTATGATGATGCTTACAAGCATGATCGCTGTATTCTTTTTGTTTGTGATATTTACTTCATCCAAAATGTTAATAAATCGTAAGCCAGCTCTTAGCCTTACTCAAAACGGTTTAGTTGATTATGTATCTTTAGCAGCTGCAGGTGAAGTTCCATGGAAAGAGATTAAAAGTGTGAAATTCGAACACTATATTAATTCAGATCAAATTCTTATTGCACTGCATCATCCTGAAAAGATTATCGAAAAACTTAGTTTCATGAAGCGTAAAATGGTTAACCAACAGTTCGTTGATACTGGTGCCGTTATTGTTATTAATCCCAAAATGATTCAGGGGAAACCACAGGATATCGTTAGTAAGATTAAGCGCAGAGCGAAAGTTTAGCTTTTTCTTTGGGCTTTAAGCCCAAAAAATATATTCTATTATGACCCAAAATAAAGATATAATAACCAATTACATCGATTCGGTCAAAAAGCAATTCTTATATTATAAATCCTTAGCTGAAAAAAGTATCATTACATTATCAGACGATGAATTTTTCTCAACTTCTTATTCCATAAATGTTTCGGAAGAAATAAATAGTGTTGCGATTATTGTTAAACATCTTGCTGGGAATATGAAGTCTAGATGGACAGATGCTTTTACAACTGATGGAGAAAAAGAATGGCGGGAAAGGGATTTGGAATTCAAAAGTGAGAATGAATCTCGAGAAAATTTGATGGAATATTGGGAAGAGTCTTGGGGGATTTTATTCGAATTTATTGATTCATTGGACGAAAATAACTTTAATGAATTGCTTTATATAAGGAATATGGGGCATACAGTGATGGAAGCAATTAACCGACAACTGTGCCATTATTCCTATCATGTTGGTCAAATAGTTCTTATAGGAAAGTCATTCAAAGGAAATGAATGGGAAAGTTTGAGTATTCCTAAGCAAGCTTCGAAGGCTTATAATAAAGATAAGTTCTCCAAAGAAAAATCAAAGAAGCACTTTACAGAAGATTTATAAATAGAATTAATTCTTTCTTGCAGCAGCTCTGGCTGCAGCTCTTTCAGCTATCTTTTTCTGTCTCGCTTCTTCCTCAACTAAGTAAGATGCCTGGAATTCTTCAACATGCTTAGGAAATTCATCGTATCGAAGTTGACTTGCTTTTACTTTTCCATTTCCAACATCCTTTCTAGATGTTTTCTTTCTTCTTTTGGTACGTTCTTTAGCCATATCCTTCGGGATACTATATTTTCTACGGAATTCTCTACTTTTATTGAAAATATAAGGTGCAAAGTCAAGATAGTCCCAGTCGCTAAGTCTTATTGCTGGTTCATCTCCAACTTTTATAAAATAGAACTCTTCGTATTCAACATAATCAACTCTATTCCTTGCAAGACCTTCTACTAACTGTCCCAAAGGCGCAACTTCAGTTCCACCAAAATCAAAATTGGGTGAAACGTAAACCTTAATAAAGTTGTCTCTATTGCTGTCGACACGTTGAAGTAAGTAATAGTCTGATTTATTAGAACCTTTGAAAGGTGTTCCTTTCTTATTATCAATTTCTACACGTTCAAAATAAACTCTTGGTGTAGCTTCTGTATTTTCAAAAACATCTACTTCAATATAGTCTTCATCATCTTCAATCTCCACAACCTCAATGTTTTCTTCAATCCATTTCGACTCATCACCTCTTGAAATTTCAATAGATAGTATATCTTCAGGAGCTAATTCAACTTCGTTTCCATTTTCATCAATGAGGTAGAAAACTTCAGGTTCTGTAATATCTTCAGCAGCGGATTTATTAAACGTGTACGTTGCATCAACGCTATCGATTGACATAACTATAACAGGTTCAGCATCACTAAAAATACCTTTAGAAGCGGCTGCGAATTTTTGTGCATTACTAGTAAGACCTAGAATAAGAAATGATAGAACAAGAATGAATGACTTCATTTTCATGATTTACAGATTTAAAAGACTTTATACCAAAAGATAACTTTATGTAAACTTAAAATATTGTATGTCTCAGTTTGCATAAAGTAATCTGTATGGTCTATATGTTTAACGAATTAAAATTCGTTTATACTACAAGTCTAAGTGGTTGTTCTAACATTGCTTTGAATGTTTGAAGGAATTTAGCACCAGATGCGCCATCAACAACTCTGTGATCGCATGATAAAGTTACTTTCATTGTATTTCCTACAACGATTTCTCCATCTTTTACAACAGGTTTTTGGATGATACCTCCTACAGCCATAATACAAGCGTCAGGTGGATTAACGATAGCAGTAAATTCAGTAATACCGAACATTCCAAGATTCGATATAGTGAATGTATTGCCAGTCATTTCTTCCATTGACAATTTCTTGTCTTTAGCTTTACCTGCTAATTCTCTCACTTCAGCATTAATCATACTTAAAGTTTTAAGATCAGTATCTTTGACAACAGGGACAAGCAAGCCATCAGGAACGGCAACAGCAACACCAATATTTATATCTCTGTGGTAAGTGATTTTATCACCACCCCAACTTGAATTTATAAATGGGTGTTTTCTCAAAGACATTGCAGCAGCTTTTACTACAAGGTCATTAAAAGAGATACGCACATCGCCAGGAGCATTCACTTCTTTACGAGCTTTCATGGCATTAGTCATATCTATCTCTACAGTCAAATAAAAATGCGGAGCGCCGAATTTCGATTCACTTAATCTTCTAGCTATAGTTTTTCTCATTTGAGAAACAGGAACATCACCGTATGTGAATTCCGTTTCTTCTCTTAATCCTTGTTTTCCATTAGATGCAGCTGCAGCGGGAGGATTAGCAATATAAGCTTCGACGTCTTTTTTGACGATACGTCCATTTTCACCTGAACCACTTATAAGAGAAATGTCAATGCCAGCATCGCTTGCAATTGATTTAGCTAAAGGACTTGCTTTTACTCTATAATCAGAACTAGCAACAGGCGCAGGTGCTGCTTTTGGTGCAGCCGGAGCTGGAGCGGTAGTTTTTGCAGCCGGAGCTGGAGCTGGAGCAGATTTTTCTTCTTTAGCTGGTTCAGGTGCAGCTTCAGTAGCTGGAGCAGCACTTTCTTCAGCAGCCAGAGCAGCTTTATAATCTTCGTCTTTGTCACCAATAACAGCTAAAATGCCATTAACTTCTATAATTCCTTCTTCAACACCTATGTATAAGAGGTACCCATCATAAAAACTTTCAAGCTCCATTGTTGCTTTGTCAGTTTCTACTTCTGCTAATACATCTCCAGGTGCAATTTTGTCTCCAACTTTTGCAATCCATCCTACGATGTTTCCTTCTTCCATAGTGTCGCTCAAACGCGGCATTCTTATTACTTCAGCCATATCTTGTTTTGTGTTGTGATATTTATTAAGTGTAACAGCTCAAAAAGCTATCGTGTTTAAATGGACGTTACTTTTACATATGCCCAAATCTGCTGCGAATATAATAATGCTTTTGTCAAAAAAATAAAGCTAGGCGAAATAAATTACTAATAAGGCTAATTTAAATCACTTTATAACGTTTAAGCAGGGTTAGTTTTGGGCTTAAAGCCCAAAAGTTAAGCTAGAATATATTTACTTTGTTGAATAATATTAAGTGAAATGAAGTTTTCTTCCAAATTAATAGAAGATGCAGTTGATGTTTTCTCTCAATTGCCAAGTATAGGTAAAAAGTCTGCATTGCGATTAGTACTGCATATGGTAAACCGAGATAAAACGTTTACTGGTGAATTTACAGAAGCATTGAAAAACCTAAGGGAGAATATAAAGGAATGTAAGCATTGCTTTAATCTTAGTGATGAAGAAGTGTGTAATATATGTAAAGATCCGCATAGGGTTAAGAGCGTATTATGCGTTGTAGAATCTATAAGAGATGTGATGGCAATAGAGGATACGGGGCAGTTTTCGGGAAAATATCATGTGCTAGGCGGTGTAATTTCACCTTTGGAAGGAGTAGGTCCTGATCAATTAACAGTTGATGAATTAGTGAGAAGAGTTACAAATGATGGGATTGAGGAGTTAATCATGGCAATTTCGCCCACAATAGATGGAGAAACGACTATTTACTATTTATCCAAAAAGCTAGAAAGTACAGGAGTTAAAATAAGTACTATTGCAAGAGGAATATCTTTCGGAGGTGAACTAGAATATGCTGATGGCTTAACACTAGGAAAGTCAATATCTTCGAGATTACCATATGAATTAAATAACGACTTTTAACTATGCAAATTGATATCAGCATAGTTATTGTTAATTACAATGTTCGTCATTTCCTGCATCAAACCTTGCAGTCGATAGAGCGTGCAAAGCATGACTTGTCAATCGAGACTTGGGTAGTTGATAATAATAGTGTTGATGATTCTGTTGCAATGGTCAAAGAGGCTTTTCCACAAGTTAAATTGATCGAAAATAAGGATAATCCAGGCTTTTCTATTGCTAATAATCAGGCCATTCAGCAATGTTCAGGGAAATATATTCTACTTCTTAATCCAGATACTGTTTTACAAGAAGATACACTTAAAGTGTGTTTGGATTTCATGGAATTAAATGATGATTGTGGAGCGGTAGGAGCAAAGATGATTGATGGAGGTGGGAATTTCCTGCCAGAAAGTAAAAGGGGTTTTCCTTCACCTTGGGTATCTTTTTGTAAAGCCACGGGTTTGTCAAAGTTGTTTCCAAAATCAGAGAGGTTTAATAAATATCATTTGGGATATTTGGATGAGAATGAGACTAATGAGGTAGATGTATTATGTGGTGCATTTATGTTTATGAGAAAGGATGTACTTGGTGAAGTGGGTTTACTAGATGAAGCGTTCTTTATGTATGGTGAAGACATTGATCTAAGTTACCGGATTAAGAAAGCGGGCCATAAGATTTATTATTTACCTGAAACACAACTGATTCATTTCAAAGGAGAATCTACAAAGAAGGGGACGGTCAATTACGTGAAGATTTTTTATCAGGCCATGATTATCTTCGTAAAGAAACACTATTCGGGAAGAGGTGCGGGATTCTTATTGATTTTGTTAAATGTTGCAATTATAGGACGTGCATTTGTTAGTTTAATAAAGCGGGTTGTTCAGCGAGTAATAACTCAATTGTTGGATTTTGTAGTTATATTTCTAGGAGTAATGTTGATAAAGGAGCTTTGGGAGCGATACTATTTTGAAAACACAGACTATTTTTCACCCAAAGTAATAGGATATATAGCGTTCATATCCCTGATTTATGTAACGGTGATGCAGATAGGAGGGAATTATAGAAGTCAATATAGGATAGGTCAACTGATTCGATCTATATTAAGTGGATTAGTACTTTTGTTAGCTATATATGCCTTGTTGCCTATGGATTTTAGGTTTTCAAGAGCGATTCTGATACTGTCAGGCATTTGGGCGTTGGTAGGCGTGTTATTTATTCGATTAACAAGCAATTATATATCCAAAGGCGATTTTAGAATAGGCAAAAGCAGGATTAAGCGTTTGTTTCTTTTTGGGTCCCAACCCGAAATTGAACGTGTTGAAAAAATATTATCATCCACATTAATGGATTATGAAATAAAAGGTCGAATTTCAAACCAAGAGCAGTATGATTCCAAATATTATGACGGTAACTTTAGTAGAGCGGTTCAACTTGCAAAGTTAGAGAATGCGAATGAGTTTGTGTTTTGTATGCGCGATTTAGAGTGGGGCAATGTGATGCGATTAATGAAAAATGCACCAAAGGATATAGAATTCAAAATGGTGGGAGATGATCACTTGAGTATCCTTGGGAGTAAGTCAAAAAATACGAGTGGAGAATTGTATTCCGTACAGTTCAAATACAAATTAGCTAACAAAAGTGAACGGATGAAGAAACGAATTGTTGACGTGTTATTCGTGTGTTTGTTCGTATTGTTTTTACCAATATGTTTGTTGTGGGTTCTTCTTGTTAATGGAGGCAAAGTAGGTAAAGTAATTAGTGGAGTAAAGGATGTTCTTGTGGGAAAGAAGACATTTGTAGGTTATAGGAAAGGTGATGTACGGTTGGATGAATTACCGAGTCTGAAGGAAGGCTATTTTCAATTGGGGCCGAAGAAATTGGAAGCTAAAGATTTGATACACCGGGCAAATACTATATATGCGAAGGAGTATACAATATGGCGAGATATTGAATTGATAATTACTAAAATGTTGACATGAATTTGAAAGATAAGATTAAAGAATTGGCGTCTGCATATGCAGGAGAAATCAAGGAGATTCGTCGTCATTTGCATATGCATCCGGAGCTTTCATATTCGGAAGTGGAGACAGGAAAGTTTATAGTAAGTAAACTAGAAGAGTGGGGGATAGCTTATGAATATCCAGTTGCGGGAAATGGAGTAGTTGCGCTACTGGAGGGATATGAAAAGGGAGAGGTGAGAGCAATAAGAGGCGATATAGATGCATTACCAATACAAGAGGCGAATGATGTTCCATATAAAAGTAAGAATGAGGGAGTTATGCATGCATGTGGGCATGATGTACATACATCTTGTATTCTAGGGGCGGCAAAGATATTGCACGAAACAAGAAAAGAGTGGAAAGGGACGATAAAGGCGATTTTTCAACCGGCAGAGGAGAAGTTGCCAGGAGGAGCATCGATAATGATAAAAGAAGGGGTTCTTGAAAATCCAGATGTTAAATATATAGTTGGTCAACATGTGCATCCGCCATTGGAAGTGGGAAAAGTAGGTGTTAAGAGTGGAACCTATATGGCATCTGCGGATGAGATTTATATAACGGTGAAAGGAAAAGGAGGACATGGAGCATTGCCGCAGAATGTAATAGATCCGGTTCTAATTAGTGCTCAGATATTAATAGCATTACAACAAGTAGTTTCGAGAAAGTCTATTCCGAATGTCCCGAACGTGTTATCGTTTGGTAAGATAAACAGTGTAGGCGGAGCAACGAATATAATTCCTGATGAGGTAAAGATAGAGGGGACATTTAGGACGATGAATGAGTCGTGGCGTAAAGAGGCACATGAGCATATAAGGAGGATTGCTGAGAAGACAGCGGAATCGATGGGCGGAACGTGTGAAGTTGATATACGAGTAGGATATCCATGTTTGGTAAATAATAGAGAAATTACTGGAGTTTTTAAAGAAAAGGCTGTAGAGTACTTAGGGGAAGAGAATGTTGTAGATTTGCCGTTGCGTATGACAGCGGAGGATTTTGCTTATTATGGACACGAGGTTGCAGGGTGCTTTTATAGATTGGGCACTGGGAATAAAGAACGGGGGATAGTTTCGCCGGTTCACACGCCTACATTTGATGTAGATGAGGGGAGTTTAGAGGTTGGAATGGGAGTTATGGCTTGGGTTGTGGTGTGAGAGGGTGGATGTTATAATCTTTCGTTTTACGAAAAGCTGTGATTCAATGTTTAAGAGATTCTCAGCCCATTTCTTTACACGATATTTCATCCAGTCTTTGACCTTTGTATCTGTTCTTCGTTTACAAAATGACGGATTGTGTTGTGATGGAATTTCTTTACCTGTTTCCATACGAACTATATATTTTTCATATTCTTCCAACGTTTCAAAATATACCTTTTTAAAACTATTTTTTACAAGTACACCTTCTCTGCCTCTTAGTCTATTAATGGCTTTTACAAATGTTGATTTGAAGATCCTCATCTTTTCACTAATTATTTTCCAAGGTGTGTTTAGTAACTCTAATTTTGGAGTCTTTTGTTTTTCTTTACAATCTTCTTTGTAATTTTTAAGTACTGTCCTTCTTTGTTTTATCCTTACAACTATCTGATAACCATTAGTATCAATATATAATTTTGTAATATCTAAAAATCGAGTTAAATGTTGTTTTATTAGTTTTTTAAATAGATTAATTTCTATTTCAGATTTAAAGAAGATAGAATTAGCTGAACACAAACTTTCAAATACATAAAATCCTCCTGTTTTTAATTCATGGGTATTTTTCATTACTTTTTTCTTATTAGTGTAATGAACCCTCCATTTCGTTCCACTTTTTTTCAACTTTTTTTTAAATATTTTCCTAACCCATTGCACATAGGCGTCGTAGAACATAGAAATTAGTATAACATATTATATTATTGTTTAATATGTTAGCTTGTTTTTAGTTTTTCATTATTCTCGTCTTACGAAAACTTGAAACCCCCAGCCCCTCTACCCCAAACCCTCTTTTCCCTGCACTCTTCGCCTCCCTATCGCCAAAGCAATTTTTATCTCCCTATAACCATATTTACCCTCCAATCCATCATACACTGCCTTTAAACTTCCTACTCTTCCCAGTTCTTCCCACTTCTCTATTATCTCCTCTTTTACTTCACCGCCCAATAATCCCTCTAAATCTATTTCCTCTCCTCCTTCATACAAACTAACCAAATGTCCTATCACCGTCTCTTCTCCTATCTCTCGCTCTTTCGCTATTTCCCCAATATCCATACCCTTCTTATACATCTCTAAACTTTTGACGTAAGTTGAACCTTTTATATTTACCTTCTTATTCTCTACTATATATGTTCGTACTAATTCTATTATCTTATCTCCATACTTCTCGTATTTTACCTTTCCTATCCCAGTGATCTCTTGTAACTCTTCTTTCCTTGTTGGTTTAATATCTGACAGAGCTTCCAATGTTTTATTTGTTAGTACAGTGTAGGCAGGAATTCCATTTTTCTGAGCTTCGCTATTTCGCCATGATCTTAACATCTCAAACATTTCACCGTCAACATTTTGTTTAACTTGCTTTTTAGCTTTTACCTTTTTATCCCTATCCTTTACAAATTCTACCAACTCCACTTTTCTCTCTCCTTTCAACACCTCCATGCTACTTGGGGTAGTTTGTAAAACATTACCCTTAGTGAAATCTATTTTGATCAAACCTAAATTAATCATCTGTGTAATGTATGATTTCCAATTCAAATACGGCACATCTCGTCCTGCTCCGTAAGTTTTAATTTCATTTAACTTCTTGTCGTATATTTCCCTTGCTCCTGAGCCTCTCAAGACGTTAATTAATAACTCAATGTTTACGGCCTCTTTAGATCGAATGATAGCCGATAAAGCTTTTTGGGCTGATATTGTTCCATCAAATTTTAATGGGGGAGTCCTACAATTATCACATCTTCCACATGCTTTATGTCTATATTCTCCAAAATAATTGAGTATGAAATTTGTTCTGCAACTATATCCACTTGCATACTCCCACATTCGTTGAAGTTTTGCTCTTTGTACTCCTTTGAAAGTCTCATTTGCTGGACTATCTTCGATAAAGCCTGACAACTGCACAAAATCATTATAATTACTGAAGAGAATTGTCGAGGAAATATGTCCATCTCTTCCTGCACGCCCTATTTCTTGATAATATGACTCTATGTTTTTGGGCATGTTATAGTGTACAATAAATCGAATATTGGGCTTGTCTATACCCATTCCAAAAGCTATCGTAGCACATATAACTTGAATTTGGTCGTTTTGAAAATTACGTTGTACATTCGATCTGTCTGCTGAATCCATGCCAGCATGATAATAAGATGCATTTATTCCTGCTCCTTGTAATTTACCCGCCAGATTTTCTGTTCCTTTTCTACTCAAACAATAAACAATTCCTGCACCTCCTTTCTGATTGTCAATGAATCGAATAATTTTTTTGACTCTGTCTTGAGCAGGCAGTGATGTAAGATAAATATTGTCTCGCTCAAAAGAACTCAAAAATAATTTCGATTCTGAAATATTTAATTGCCTTTTGATATCTTCTCTCGTAGCTTCATCTGCCGTTGCAGTTAATGCAATCATAGGTATTTCTGGAAAATATTTTTTGAGATGCCCTAGTTCTACATAATCAGACCTGAAGTCGTTTCCCCATATCGAAACACAATGTGCTTCATCTATTGCAAAAAATGAGACATTGTTTCTTTTGATAAAATCGTAAAATCGTTCGTTATTAACTCGCTCTGGAGAAACGTATAATAGTTTTAATTCTCCTCTATCTATCTGTTCAAAAACACCTTGTTGCTCAAGAGAACTCATACTACTATTGAGCGCTGCTGCTTTTACTCCGTTTTGAACTAATGCTGATACCTGATCCTCCATTAATGCAATTAATGGTGAAACTACTATTGCAAAACCATCATTAGCAATTGCTGGAATTTGGTAACATAAGGATTTTCCACCCCCAGTAGGCATAATGACTAAGGAGTCGTTTTTCTCTATAGTATGTTTGATTATCTCTTCCTGAGCACCTCTGAAACTGTCGTAACCATAGACATCCTTTAAAATCTGTTTTACATTTTTCATTTATCTTATATTACTCGCTATCTTTACAAAAAAAGAAAATCTTGAAGACTGTTTCGTTTTTATTCGCATTTATTTATTCTTTATCTATTTATTCTCAAGTTGAGGAGTTGACGCTACTTAGTCATTGGAATGATGAATCTCTTCCTGGTAGCGCTCAATATAATAATACATATAATGAGGTTTGGGGCTTTGCTGTGAATGGATATGAATATGCAGTTATAGGTTCAACACTTGGAACACATATCTTTGATATTACTGATCCTGAAGATATCTTTTTGAGAGAATTTATTGAAGGTGCAACAGCTAGTTCTCAAATTATCCATAGAGATTATCACGATTATAAAGGATATTTATACGCAGTTGCAGACGAAGGAGAATCAACACTCCAAATTATCGACATCTCGAATTTACCCGACGAAATTTCAGTCGTTTATGATGACAATGATTTAATTGAAAGAACACACAATATCTTTATAGATACAACTGCATCGAAATTATATGCTTGTTCTGCTAAAGGCGGTGATTCTGCATTTAAAGCTGTTAAAATCTATTCTCTCGAAGATCCTGTTAATCCCCTAAAAATTGGACAATATGGTGTGATTGGAGGTCAAGGTTTCGGTCATGTTCATGACGCATATGTAGAGAATGATACAGCATTTTTTAATGTTGGAGGTGATGGTCTTATGGTTGTTGATTTTTCCGATGAAGATCCAGTTTTACTTGAATATTTTAGCTCTTTGGATTACCCGCAGCCTGGGTACAATCACAGTGGATGGTTAACTGAAGATAAAGAGCATTATTATTTTGCTGATGAGACACATGGAACTTCCATGAAAATTTTAGAGACTAATAACTTCGAAAACTTTGAAGTTGTTGGCACCTTCGATGCTGGTAAAGAAACAGAGTTTTCTATTCCTCACAATCAAATTGTTCATTGCGGTTACCTTTACGTTTCTTATTACTATGAAGGTATCCAAATCTTTGATATATCGGATCCTTTGAATCCAGTTAATACATTTGAATATGTTACTTCAAACATTGATCCACGAGCTACATATGAAGGAGCATGGGGCGTTTACCCCTTTTTACCGTCAGGTAATATTATAGTAAGTGACATGCAAGAAGGTTTATTTATTTTCAAAGGGATTGATTCAGAATGTGCTCCAGTTTCCTCCATTAATTCAACTAAAATTAAAGAAGTTTCTATTTACCCAAACCCTGCTATTAATGAGTTTACATTTAACTCTAATTTTACTTTCGAAAAAGTAGAATTGATTTCTGTTAATGGCGTTCGAGTTTGCACTTTATTCAGTAATTCCAAAACATACGAAATCCCTTCTCATGTTGCAAGTGGTCTTTATTTTATTCAGGCAACTTCTGATAGTGAAACGTTTCAATCAAGAATTCTTGTAACGAAATAAGAATTCTTCACAAGTGGTTGTAGGAATATTGCTATTTTCGCATTTTTTCATACAATTCTATAGTTATTTACGTTTCTGAAGTATGCGGATTTTTCTTGTAGTGTTTTTTTCTTTTCTTTTTGTTGGGCTTTATGCCCAAGTAAGAAACGGCGATTTTGGTGATCGCGTTGATTCGGACAATGGTCAATCTGAAAGTCAAGGGGATTCTTTAGTTGTTATTGCGAGAGATACGTTATCTAATGATGTTTTTGCATTTAGCCTTGATAACTTTTTAAACCTCACATATTTCAATGACACTTCATTAGTTGATTTTGAAGAATATGAATTAACTAATGTCCTTTCTACACCGCACATCACCCTTGGAAATCCTGGTTCATCTACAGCTCCATTATTTTGGCAAAAGGAATACAGTAAAGGTTTTAATTTGGGCGTAAGCCAATACAAACCTTATCAAATGACCGCTGAAGATATACGTTTTTATAATCTTGAAAAAGCTTATTCAAAGGTGTACTTTGCTCCAGGATCAGGTTCCTCAAGTTTTAGGTCAGCTGGAATAATAGCAAGAGATTTTGCAAATGACTTAAAAGTTAGTGTCCATTTTAATAGAGTGAATACCGCACCTATTTATACAAACTCTTTGGTAAAAAACACCTTGATGCATGTTGGATTATTTCAGAAAATTGATTCTACTCGATTTGCTTATTCTTTTAATTTTATAAGTAATTCTAATACCGAACAGTACAATGGTGGTATTGAAGATGAGTCTGAGTTATATGAGGAAGGTGGCCAAATTCGGTCATCAATAGATGTCCTGCTCAATGATCCATTTTCTTTTAATCTGTCACGCGATTATAATTTGAGAGGTTACTATTTTATAACGGATAAGGATAGCTCAAAGCAGTATTTTCAAGTTAGTTTAGATGTGGGAAGGGAGTTGTATAAATTTATTAATGAAGATATTTCAACTGCAGATACAACTGTATTTTCAGAACGTTTGATCACGAATGAGATTGGGCTTAGAAGGCAAATTCAAAATAACTCTTACGAATCTCGATTATCATATCATATTGAAAATAAAAGCATTAGATCTTTTTACTATTTGAAGTATGCGTGGAATCAAGTTTCAACAGATTTAACATTCAAAGACATTCAAACACTTTATGCTGGTACAGAAAATAAATTTGAATGGAAGGGATTAAGTGTAAATCTCGACGGTTATGCTGGGACATCATATAATACATTTTTGTTAGATATTCATCCTTACCTCAATTTTGTATATAAAAGATATGCTAATTTAACTGCTGGTTTTAGACTACACACCGAACCTTCTCCTTATATTTTTAATGAGATTGAAATTACAGAGACTATAGTACAAGATGATTCGCCTTTTACTATTAGTTCTCAAGAGATTTATGGAGCTGTAGCTATACCTATTGTTGGATTCTATGGAAAAATTAGCTCATTCGCAGGTCAAAATATTCCTGTCTTGAATAGTGAAGGAACAGACATTGAGCTTGAAAATGTAAATTATGTATACCTTGATATAGAAGAAAAACTTAAATATAAATGGCTAAGATTTAATAATAGATTTATCACACAAGTTAGAAATACAGCCGTTTATAGTTCGCCTACTTTTTATACAGAACATGAATTATACTTTGCAGGAAAATTATTTAGGTCATTGGATTTTAATGGGGGAGTAAACGTTAATTTCTTACCTTCATACACTGTTCCTGGCTTTAGTCCTTTTTATGGACGTTATTTTGCTAATGATATTGAAGATAATCGCACGTATTATAGAATTGATCCTTTTGTTAGTTTTAAAGTTCAAGGCTTTAGGTTCTTTGCAAAATATGAATACTTAAATGGACTGTGGGATCCAACAGTTCTTTTCCAAGCAGCAAATTATCCACAGTTAGATTCTCGTTTTCGTATCGGTGTCAGCTGGGAACTTAGAAATTAAGTAAGGAAACTATTCGAAAATTGATGTTAGCGACCTTATTTGGCTATTTAATCAAATTCTAAAGCAGAATTGGTATTCAAGCTCTTTATAGAAAAACGAACACAACCAGATTTCTTTACGAAATAAACGAATAAAAAAAGAGGCCTTCTCGCAATGAGAAAGCCTCTTTTTATTTAATCATGTAAAGTCTATTGATTACATCATTCCTGGCATTCCACCACCTGGGTGGTGATGATCTCCGCCTCCTTCCTGTGGAATATCATTTATCACACATTCAGTTGTTAAGACCATTCCAGCAATTGATGCTGCATTCTGTAAAGCAATACGCGTAACCTTTGTAGGGTCAATTACTCCTGCTTTTTTCATGTCGACATACTCATCGGTTCTTGCATTATATCCAAAGTCACCTTTTCCTCCCAAAACTTCTTTTAGAACTACTGATCCTTCAGCTCCAGCATTATCTGCAATTAATCTGATAGGTGCCTCTAGTGCTTTTTTAACGATTTGAATACCTATGTTTTCATCTTCGTTTAAACCAGTAAGAGAGTCAAGTGATTGAATAGATCTAACTAATGCAACTCCACCTCCAGCTACGATTCCTTCTTCAACTGCTGCTCTAGTTGCATGTAATGCATCATCAACTCTATCTTTATTCTCTTTCATTTCAACTTCTGTTGCTGCTCCTACATAAAGAACGGCAACTCCTCCTGCTAATTTCGCAAGTCTCTCTTGTAACTTCTCTCTGTCATAATCAGAAGTAGTTGTTTCAATTTGAGCTTTG
>CAZMKA010000063.1:0-18546 GCA_964566605.1 uncultured Saprospiraceae bacterium
GTTCTGAATCTCTTAATTTAGTTACAACCATAAAGAAGAACAAAAGCATGAATATAATATCAGGTAGTGAAGCCGTCGATATCGCCGGACTTGTTTTACCTCTCTTTTTTGCAAACATTGCCATATTGTAAATCTATTTTATTGGTTAGCTAAATCAGTAGGTTCTGCTTCAGAGATTACGAGCGGAATATCAGCTCTAATTTCTTTTTGCAACTCTTTACTAATATTGTCAAATCCTTTATTGTGCCTCTTTCTCGATTCTTCATCTCTTAATTCGTTATACGCAGCTTTTAATTCATTGTATACTTCGAGATAAGTTTCGAAACTTGTACCTCTATCATTCTTCAACGAGATAATGGCCTTTTTTGGACTTTCGGCCATCATAGGTTCATTATTCGGATTCATAATAAAGTTCTTAGCATCTTCTCTCAATCTATCGATTTCAAGAGGTAGCTTTCTTACCAAAAGCTGATTGTTGGCATTTACCAAAACAGAGAATACGTTTCTCTCATTCAACTTCATTTCCGGAGGTGGTTCGTCTGACCAAGGTGGCAGCTTTACCAATACTCCTTTATCTTCTGATATTGTTGTTGTTACCAAGAAGAATATTAGTAGTAAGAAGGCAATGTCTGCCATTGATCCGGCATTTATTTCCGGGGCTGATCTTGTATTTCTTCCCATTGTTCCTTACTATTTAATTGCATTTCTTAATTCACCAAGAATCATCGCTACAAGCGCTATTCCCAAAAGAACTAATGTTGAGAAAATACCTACATTAATCATTTTACTGACATTGCTTGATATATTTTCTTGTTCTATTAAGTTTCTTACTGTATTCGTGTTATTATCGCCTAAACCGAAGTATAAGACTAAAACCAATACTGCTAGTATACCGAAACCTATAAGGAATCTTATTGCAGATTTAGGGTTTACAGCAAGGCCATAAGCACCTCCTATAAATATTATACCGAGAGCTGCAGCAACTAATAATACTCCTATTAAAACAGTGCTAGAAAATTGACTTACACCATAAAGGGTATTGTAATCGTCAACTGGAATATCTGCTCCACCTGAAAAATTGAGTATTAAAATAATAACAGAAATTAAAAACCCAATAACAAATGCAATAGTAGTTCCTCTACGTACTAAAAAATTATACATATTATATTTGGATTTTAATTATTTAAAAACTCTATTTCTTTTTAAAACATCTATGATTGCTAAAGAAGACTCTTCCATTCTACCTGTAATAGAATCTATTTTTGCAACTATGTAATTGTAAAAGATTTGAAGTATGATTGCCACGATAAGACCGAATACTGTTGTTAATAAGGCAACTTTAATACCACCTGCAACAACTGAAGGAGATAAATCACCCGCTTCTTGAATATCGTTAAAGGCACCGATCATACCTATTACTGTTCCCATGAAACCTAGCATCGGTGCAATTGCAATAAATAATGAAATCCATACTAATCCTTTTTCCAAAAGACCCATTTGAACAGAACCATTAGAGATAATAGCTTTTTCAACAGCTGCTGGACCATCACCAATATTTTTCAATCCTTCGTGAATTACACTTGCAGTAGGACCAGGAGTAGACTTTGCTACTTCGATAGCACCTGTTACATCACCATCAGCTAGACTGTCATCTATTCTGCTTAATAATTTGTCAGTATTAGTAGTTGCTATATTTAAAGTAATGATACGCTCAATACATAAAGCAAGACCTAATATTAAACAAACAAGAACGAATGTCATGAACACCCATCCACCATCAATAAAGTTCTTTTTCAAAACTTGTAACACACCTTCTCCGGCATCTTCAGCCGCTTGTGCAAAAATACTACTTGCTCCTCCTAAAGAAACAATCATAAAAGCTACTAAACGTAGGAAATTTTTCCTCATCATATTGAGATTTTGTTGGTTTACTAATTTGTAAAGTATGATTAGACGCTAAAATTATGAAAATATACAGAAGTACAAAGTCCTTGTGGATAAAAATTCTATATCAATTGTCATTTTTATCACTGAAATAACATAACACCAAGTTACTAATCACCTTAATATCACAGGCTACTTTTAACCTATGTAAAATATCAATATATCTATCTAACATATTGACTTTCATATTTCTTTTCATTACATATTATACTAATATCAAAGCAAAAAAAACTACAGAATATCACTGAAAAAAATGCAATTAAACAGAATTTAAAAAAGGAAATATTTTTTTGCCCTTTTTAATAAGATGCGCAGAAATAAGCTTTTGGCGGAAGCCTAATTATTTTCTTCCGAAATCAGCAGGAATTTCGCCCCATTCTTTTGTTGGCCATTTTAATATGGGATTTTTATAGGTATTTTCTTTCAACCAATTCTCCCCTCTTTCTATTAAATCGAATAAATTCTTATTCTTATCGGTTCGTTTTAACTTAGTATTACACTTCTTTTTTTGGACCCATCCAATAGCAATTTTCGAATCACTATATATAGGCAAAGTTGGTTGTCGTAATCTTTTAAGATACGCTAATCCATGAACCAAGGCTAAAAACTCACCCACATTATTCGTCCCATGTTGAAATGGACCCAAGTAAAATAGTTTTTTCCCATCACTTGTTCGTACACCTTGATACTCCATCACACCAGGGTTTCCACTACAAGCAGCATCAACAGATAGCGACGGGTGAATGATAGAAGTTTTTGACATAGGTGAAGTTTTAGTTTTTTTCGGAGTCGAATATTTATCCGGGGAAGAACGAAAAGCCTTTTGGGCCTCAGCCACACTGGTAAAGCCTTTGTAACGAGCTTTGGGGAAACCCACAATTTGAGATTTCGCATCAGCCCAGTTGTCATAAATGCCAGGATTGGCACCAACCCAAACCACGTACCATTTTTTATTCGCCATAATACAAATGTAACTATTTTATAGGCAATAAAATTCTATAACTTTGCGCAATGATGGAATTTGTAGATACACATGCGCATATATATTTAAAAGATTTCGATGAAGAAATAGGAAGTATATTAAATGAGTGCAAAAATCAAGGCGTAAATAAGATTTTGATGCCGAACATTGATTGTAGCTCCATAGATGACATGCATCGAATCGAGGAAACGTATGCGGAACATGCTTATTCGATGATGGGACTTCATCCATGTTATGTAAAGGATGATTATAAAGAACAGCTGGCAATCTTGGAGAAATGGTTTAGTCAGAGGTCATATAAAGGTGTCGGTGAAATAGGCATTGATATGTACTGGGATAAGTCGACAAAAGATATTCAAATTGAAGCTTTTCGGACGCAATGTCTTTGGGCAAGGTCAATGAAATTACCTGTTTCTATTCACTCGCGTGACGCACTTGACATTACAATTCCTATTATTGAAGAACTTCAAGATGGAAATTTGAGTGGTGTGTTCCATTGTTTCAACGGCACTGTGGAAGATGGAAAGCGAATCATTGATGCAGGATTTTATATGGGAATTGGTGGAGTTGTAACTTTTAAAAAAGCGGGTGTTGATAAGACGGTAAGTCAGCTGCCTTATGAATCTATGGTGCTCGAAACGGATGCGCCTTATCTGGCTCCCACTCCATACAGGGGGAAGCAAAACAAACCAATATACATTCCTATTATAGCTGAAAAAATTTCGGAAGTACATGAAGTTGCCTTAAGTGAAATTGCAAAAGTGACGACTGAAAATGCTTATAAAATTTTTAATTTATAAGGTAAAGCATTTGGGTTGAACCCAAAAAGCTTAAAAGTGTGTTTTGTAAATATTGAGGGAGGCTGGGTTTGGGTTGAACCCAAAAAAAGCGAAATGGCAAAAACAGCGGAGAGTAAGGGATTCGAACCCTTGATACGTTCACACGTATACACGCTTTCCAAGCGTGCGCGTTCGACCACTCTGCCAACTCTCCGTGAGCGCACAAAAGTAATTTATTATTTCAGTTTTTCACAAAAAAATGGGATCAGCGTCGGAATTTTTTAAATTTCATTTTGTAATCCGCTGAAACATTCCCTTTTTTGATAGCGTCAAGCTTTCTTTGAATCATTCGACGCTTAAGAGGTTTTAGTTTTTCTGTAAACAAAATACCTTCTATATGATCGTATTCATGCTGGATAACTCGTGCATTCGTTCCGTCATATTCTTCGATATATTCTTTGAAGTTTTCGTCCTGGTATCGAATTTTTATTTTGGGTTGACGTGCAATATCACCACGTAAATGAGGGATAGAAAGGCAACCTTCCTCGTAATTCCACTCCTCTCCTTCTTCCTCCAAAATTTCCGCATTGATAAAAGCTTTCTTTATGCCTTTATCTTCTTCACCTTCAGGCATAACCTGGATAGTGTCAACTAGAAATAATCGGATTGATTTCCCGATTTGTGGAGCTGCCAGACCAACACCATGAGCATTGTACATAGTTTCCCACATATCCTTGAGTAATATATCTAGGTCTTCATAGTCTTTTGTAATCTCCTCTGCTACCTTCTTTAAAACAGGTTGCCCGTAGGCATAAACTGGTAATATCATATACTTAATAATTCATGTATCTCCTCAAAATCACAAGTGCGCTCATTTTGTCAAGTTCGCCCTTGCTTCTTCTTTTCTTAGTACTTTTTGTGGCTTCCGCCAAAAGGCTTTTAGCATCAACTGAACTATAACTTTCGTCTATTTTAGTTATGCTAATGGCCGGGTATTTCTTGGTGAAAGATTCTAAAAACTTATCTATTATATCGCAAAGATAAGTCTTCGTTCCATCATGATGAACAGGATAACCAATAAGAAGTTCTTCTACTTCTTCTTCATATAAATATTTATCCAAGAAAGACATTAATTGATGAGTCTCCTTAAAGTCAAGCGGGCTTGCTATTATCTTGAGGACATCAGTTACTGCGATTCCACATCTTTTCTTTCCGTAATCTATACAAAGGATTCTTCCCAATTTAATTTTATGCTTTTAACCCACTTTTCGTGTTATAGTTCCTTTTTGTAACGAAACTAGATGATGCGGGGTTTATAATAGTATGCAAAAATGATATATTTGACTGTAAAACCTTTAAAACTTGCCAAGATATGCATGAAAAATATACAAACAGCTCAATTAACTCACCTATGTGGTGGGTTTTCGGTTCTAAAATTTTCTTCGCAATAATAGTTTTACTAGCGATATTATTTTTCTTTGCTCCTATGATTGCATCCTATCTCACCCATAATACCTACCATTTTACTGAAATAAATAAGATTATTGCAAAAGAATATGATTCGGATATTTTTCCTTCGTTTTATAAATTATGGATTGAGATAGGTGAAGAAAAATCTAGAAAATTCTTATCCCTTAAAGAAGTTAGCGACTATACGCACTTATTGAAGAAATTTTATGAATCTGGTGTACGTGTGAATTAGTTACGTACATTGCAAGCTTTAGCTAACGTGATGATTCCTAACGAAGTAATAGCTTTCATAAACTTGAAAATATGTGAAATTCTAAAACAGAATTGGTATACAGCCGGTGTACGTGTGAATTAGTTACGTAAAAGATTTTACTTTATTCCGCTACACCATAAAAATCCCATTCTATTCCAGGAGGGTGTAGATATTTCTCTTTGAGCTCTTTCACGTTATTTTCACGTCTTTTAATTGCACGAATCAAACAACTTCTTCCTACTGCGCGGCTAAATTTAACCATATCAGCTTTAGTGATTTTCTGTCCGCCATGTTCCAGAACAAATTTACCACCCATGTTTTGAACATCTCCAGGAATAAGCTTCAGATTCCTTTTAATATCGGACTCGTCAGGAGTAATTAATTCAATGTTGGGCATTGCTCTATCTTCGTAAGTTTTGAGTAGATTACCTACTTTGATGGCGACATTCATATTCATAACGACAATATAAAAAATGGCATCGTCGCCAGTTCTTACATAGTCACGTTCTGTATTAACAAGAACTAAAAAGTCAAGTCGAAGAGATTCTTCAATTTTGGGAGTATATCCTGTTTCTGTTATAGTTAAGCCTAAAACATATTTCATGTTTACATTTTATCCATGATTTCGCCTAATTTATCAGACAAAGCATCAATTTCTGTTTGAAACGATTCTTGACCTAGGCATTCTTTGAAAAATGGGTCATTTTGTTTTTTAGCCATTTCAAGAATGATTTTCTTATCTCCGCTTTTTGCGAAATCATCAACAAACTTTCTCTGTTCTTCAAGAATCTGATCACATGACATTCCTTTGTTGGGAGAAGAATCTATAATTTCTTTAGTAGCTTCAAGTTTCATTTGAGCTTCTTTTTGCTTTTGCTCTTCACTTTTACCTTTAAGTTTGACATCTACCTTATTCTCCACTTTTGCTACTTCATCAACCTCTTCTTTTTTGGATTCAACGATCATTTTTTTAGCAAGAGCATTCTGATCAATTACTTCATCCATTTCTTTAATAACCTCTACTTCTTCTCCTTCAACTGATTTAGTGCTGGCTTCAAGTTCATTTAAATCAACAGGCGCAGTATCTGCTGAGGAGCTACTTGATGTATTGTCGGATTTACATCCAAAGGCGACCAATGCAAGAAGAAAAATAAAATATTGAATACGCATGATTAAAGGTTTTATCGGTTATAAATCAAATCTCCAGGTGTTTTAAGTAATATTTTCCTAATTGAAATGAATGAAATATAGCTAGAAAAAAGCAAAATGACAATCATTGTTATAAAAATACGATAGTCGAATAAATCAATTACGGGTATTTTACTAAAGCCTACTTCTAGCATCTTAATACCAAAGCTGATTAAGTACCCTATAATTATGGAGATGATAATAAATAGAATCATGATTTTTATGTAGACTGAAATCAAGAATTTATTGTTAAGCCCAAAAGCTTTAAGCGTTCCTAAGTTATTTTTAATACCTTCAAGATGGGTGGTAAGCAAGCTATTAATATAAAATACAATAGACAGAATACTAAAACCCAAAAGAATGATAGCTATTAATCCAGTTAATCTACTTACCAAGGCAAAATTTTCTTTTGCTTCTACTTGATCCATACTGATCTCCATTCCAAATCTAGGATCAGTTTTAAGAAATTCATTGAAGTCCCTTACCTTATCAAGTTTATTAAAATTAAAAGCTAGATAATGGGGATTAGCTAAATTCGAATAATCTCCTACATTACACTCCGTTTTGTATTGAACTCTAGGATTTTTCATCATCCCTGTTTTTTCTATGAGACCAGGAATGATTCTTATTTCTTCAAACTCTAGAAAGTCAAACAAGGTTACAGTGAATTTATCAATGATATTATCCTCATTCATCTTCACTTGTTCAAATTCAATATCAGCTATCTCATAATCTGGGAGTAGTTCCTTAATTTGATCTTCTCTTTGTTCAACAGTAAGTTTCGGATTAAATGCTCCAACAATAGATACTCTATTTACTGGATTCAACTGAACAAAGCCTGTTTTATCAAAACTACTATTCAAGAGATTTGAATAGTGAGAAGAGATGAGCATGTTGCATAGATTAGGTAATTCTTTTACCACGGCTACTACTTCAGGGAAGAAAATGAATTCTCCACTAACCATAGCGATTTTATCGAGAGGTTTTCCAACGGAATATGCTAAGTTTTCCCGTAGTGTTTGTTCTTTGACTACAATACCACATAAAGGAAAGTCCATTTCTTCGCCTTCGCGGTAAGAAAAGCCCTGTACAACATTTTCTGGTTTAAGAATTTCTTTGAGAATATTTTCATCTGCACCTACTGTTCTTGTTTTAAGTGTATAGATTTCATTATCCTCAAAATTTATAAATTCTCGAAAGTCAATTTTATACTTGGTAATGTTACCAAGATCAAAAGAGTCTCTTTTTGTTCCATCTTCAAAGAACAATTCTAGTTTATTAACTTTTTTCTTATAAGAGTTTTTGATAGATAGATTTACCCAATTTGTAAAGGGATTATCCATTCTTTCTTTAAGGTATTTTATTCCTCCTACTGCATAACCAAGGGCACTAATAGTAAGAGCAAGAATAAGCGCTAAAGCGACTATAGATTTCCGAGACTTTCCTGTAAGATCATTGAATTCGTTACTAAAAAATAACTTTTCAAAATCATTTTTTACTCCGAATAATCTGTATAAAATATTTTTCATAGCTGTTATTTGAGTAATACTTGATTAATAAATTCATGAGGAACATTGATATTATCTCCTAGAATATTTTGCCAACTATCATTTTCTTGACGAATTAAGTAGTGTTCTTTTTCTACACGTCCTACAGGATCTGTAACTGCATCTCGACGCGATAACAAAAGAATGATATCAGCAAAGTTTAGTGCAAGAGGAATATCATGAGAAACGATAAGTCCTGAACCTTGTAGTTCTTCTAGAATTTCTTTTAAGGTAGACATCAATCTATGTGCAGTATTCTTATCGAGATTACCAGTTGGTTCATCTCCAAAAAGCACACCGAAGTCACTAGCTATTGCGCGAACAAAAGCTAGTCTTTGTCGTTGACCACCTGACAGTTCATAGATATTTCTATCGAATAAAGATCTATCAAGATTTAGCTTATCCATAAAATGCATCACGCGTTCCTTGGAGTCTGAGATTTTCTTTCCCTCAAGAAGCATACGCACAGCCATATTTTCACCAGCGGTGAAATTCGGCATCAAATTCGTGTTTTGAAAAATAAAGCTGAAATGCTTTCTTCGAAATTGCGAGATAAAATCATTGTCTTTATCCCATATTTCACCTATGTTTTCATCGATGTCTTTATTGGAAAAATGAATTTTACATTGGGCTGAATTCTTAATGGTATTATTCATTAATCCCAATGTCTCAATCAAGGTACTTTTCCCTATACCTGAAACACCAAGGACAAAGACTAATTTACCTTTGGGTATTTCTAAATCTTGAATGTGCAGTACAGGTTTTCCATTACTGTAGGCACATTCAAGATTTTCTATCTTAAATACTGAATTCACTAATTTTTTGGTTTTCGAGTTTTTTTCCTAGAAAGTATATTCTACTGGCACCCAGAAATAAACATTGTTTGAAGTTGGGTAACAGAATTCATATTTCTTTCCGAGGTCTTTTATTCTATTAAGTTCTTTTGTTTTGTCAAGGATTTCTTCAATCAGCTTAGCTAATTCATCATCAGGCATTTTCTTCTCATTTCGAATATCTCCTATTTTGAAATTCATTCGATTTCCAAATTCTAATCCTTCCTTTTCAACTCCTTGCATTCTTGCTGCTAATTCTGCACTTGAGAACTTTTCCACATCTCTTTTCGACATATTATCATTACCGGTAAATTGTTTTAACAATTCAGTAAAGGTAGACATTAAAGCATCTCTTTGTTTATCAGGAGAGCTATCGTATGCAGCAGCTAAACGTTTCAGGTTTTCAATATAAGTTACCAAATCTTCATAAGGCATAAACAACACATAAGAAAGTGCTGAATTATCAGCATTTGATGGTTGTTTTGCAACATATATCTCTCTATACAAGTGATACTTTTCATGAACGATTTTCTTTAAATCTTCAGCACTATATCCTTTTCCTTTTTGTGCTTTGTTTAAAAGTCTGTATACTTCTCTTGCGATTGCAGGAGACCAAGTTCCAGTAGATTGATCCATTGCATTTCCACTTTCAGTCAAACTACTCATTTCTGAACGGAAAGCATCCACTTGATCATAAATCATTTTCACAGATTCGAGAACATAGTTTTCTACATCAGCACCTTTTAGTTGATTCGATAAAGGCGGTTTTACTAAACGTCCAAAAGAAGGACCATTTTCAATTCCTATATCATTACCGTCTAACAAATCTGCCATAGATGGATTCGCCACTTTAAAACCTGGAAAATATTCTTTTAATTGGACATAATCTCTATGTTGACGTTGAGATGACTCAAGCATCATAGTTCTCATCAATTTATTAAAAGATGTACCTTGTCTATTTCTTTCACTTACACATTGTATAGAAACCATGTGCATATCAAGTTTATCAAGGAAATTTAAGATTTCATCTCTTTCGACTAAAGTCTCATCTTTCATTTCTTCAGCAGCAGTACTTCTTACTACGTCATTCTTATAATCACCATAATTTCCTAGAGCAACAATAATATTTGACTCAGATGTAGAGAATCCTCCTTTTTTCAATGTTTGTAATAAACCATATCTAGCAGCAGTCCAGTCATCACTATCTTTCCAAGAATCAAATTCTAGTTGATCAACAAAGTTTACCACTTTTGAACGATCTTGAGTTAATTCCTGCATTTCAAAAAGCTTATTAACTTCTTTTTCAGGTGTATCTCTATAAACTGCAGCTCCATATTTAATTTTAACATTATCTGGAATTTTGTTTTCCAAATTGGACATTGCGTTCATAATTGCTTGTTTGTAGTTAAACATTGAACGTGTTCCTTCAATTAAGAACATTACATTAATGAACTCTCTTTTTTTGTTATTCTCTTCAACATCAGAAGTAATCGTTGCCCATTTCACTTCATCGATTTCACTTTGAACAAGATCCATCATTGATTGAGTTGTAACTTCGGCAATTGCACCAGTTCTAAAATACTTATCTGTATTATCAATCATAGGAAATCTTACAACTTCACCTCTTAGTCTTTTACCATCGCTTGCAAGTTCAGAAGGGTTTCTAGTAATAGGGTCATTATTCCAAAGAACTTTATCTTCTATTATTCTCCCTGAATTTGCATATGCCATTGCACCACCAGGATCCATAAATCCTACAACTCGCTTGTTCGGGTCATCTTTTCTTTCATTAAAAGCAGCATCGTCGAAATTTGGTTCGAGAGCGATTCTTGTATTCCATTTGGAGGCTCTAGCTTCCCTTACCCAACCTATGAGTGTAGATTCAAGAGAGTTTGTAGTTAAACGGCTATCTTTTCCTATAAGGAGTCTTCCATTTTCCCTTTTATATACAAAGTAAAATTCATAGATCGTTTTACTTCCTATAGTCTTAGAACCATTAGGGCTTTTATAGATTTTAACTATTTCCTTATTGTCAGATTTTAAGATATTATCCATATCCTTCACCTTATTCAACAGGAATATTTTTCTATGTATTAGAGACTTTGGATCTATTAAACTATTCGACCATAGTACGAGATTCTTTTTTGGAATCCAACCTATATCTTGCTGAATTGATTTTATCTTCAATCCTCCACTTCTTCTAGCTTTTACGACTTTTACCCAGTCTTTGTTACTATCAACAACAAAAAACCAGTCTTTAAAATTGACTGTGCTTTGCACTTTTGAATCTTGATCAGGCTTTTCATATGCTTTGTTGTTATCTCTATCACTAATAACAATCCAAGGAGTTTCAGATGAACGTTTTTGGTTGCTTGTAATAAATTCAACTAGTTGATCAGCATATTCATCGTCATAAAAATCTTTAGGACTTTCATACTCAATTGGCTTTCCTTCTAATTTTTTTTGAGCTTGACTCACAGAAAGAAAAACGAAAAAAGCTAAGGTAGCAAGTAATAATCTCTTCATCTTCAATAGTTTTATCCTTAAATTTGGTTAAATTTTTTAAGTAAATGGAATTTTAACGATACAAATTTTTAAACTGTAATCTTTTTAGCATTAAAGTTTGAAAACCAATCCTATCCTAGCACCATATCTAAGTATACCAACATTTTTATAATTCATTTGTAAAACACTAGGATTTTGAGCACCACTAATGTTAGTTAATTCCGCCAATTCTACTCTTTCTCCGTTTCCAAGATGATTCGTTTCGTTAGCAAAATATGGCAAAAAGTTATAACTCACATTCAAGCCTAATTCTAGTGCCACATTGAAATTAAATTTGTAATGAAACAATGGAGTTACTTGAACAGCAGCACTGAATTGATTAGCAACTTCTGTTAACTCTTCATCATAATTCGAAGTACCAATATACTCAGAGATGATGTTTCCATTTTCAAATTCATTAAGAACATTATCTACGAATCCCTGACTAAATCTTTCTCTATCCGTGGGGAAATTTTGGAAAGCTAAATCACCAGTATAATTTCCAGAAGAACTAATAGAGTAAATGGGAACAGCTGCAATGTCAAGAAATAAATCGTAGTTATATGCTTCGAGGATTCTTAGGCTTACGCCCAAAGGAATCTGTATATCTATTACTTGTAATCGTTCATTTAATTGATTTCCTCCTTGGGATAATATAGACAATAAAGATGGTTCAGTGCCTGGAGTTTCGGCTCCAGAAGCACTTAATGCTTCACCACCGTTTAAGGTGTTCACAAAAGAGGGGAATTCGCCTTGATAATCATTTAATGTTGAATTAAAATTATTAAATGCAAGTGAGGCTCCTACTAATAAATAGAGAGACTTTTTATTATTTAAACTTCTCCTATATACCACATCTACTCCATATGCATTATAGGAAACAGGTAAGTCGTCAGACCATCCAGGAGATAGCGTTGTGGCTGTTTTCGAGACATTACCTAAGTGATAGTTAAGATCAGCAGAAATCATACTTGCTGATTCAACTTTTACTTTAGCAGCTTCACCAGTAACTCCTACGATAGAAGCATCAGATAAATCATACTCAGGCACTTCAACTCTCATTTTCAAATCAACAGGACGACCATTATTAGGGAAATTTACGATTTCATTATTATCATCCAAACCATTAAACATAATCTTTTCAAAAGAAAGCTGAACGATATAAAATCCACTTGAATCATACGATATCTCATCAAGGTATGTCTCGTTCAATTCAAACTTTACACCAGTTCCTTGCATATACTGAAAGACTTTATCAGCATAAGAAGCATAATTTATATTTTGTGCATCTTTTTTAATTAAGTCATCATAGACTTCTGCAGAACCTGAAAAAAGACTTACGAATTCTGTGTATGAATCGTCTGAAAAGTTGTTGTTATCATCTCTAAAAGTAGCAACTCTTGCGTATTCATTTAATATTTTCGTTGTGGCAGCCATGATTTCGTCTTTCTGCTCATCATTGATTTCAGCCTTAACATAAGAGCCTTCTTCATATATTCTTACTTGGGCGTAAGCCCCAGAAACCGACAGAATGAAAACTGTCAAAAAACATAATTTAAGGCAAAGTGTAGAATATTTCATTTTATGGTTTTATTTTTTGAGGAAGTATAGAAATGATATCAGCAGACTCATTCTTAATTGAAATTCTGAAAGTGATAGTTATGGGGTATTCTATAGCTTCATCATAGTAAAGCACTTGATTGTTTTTATTTAAAATTGTATAGTTTTTTTTAATAGTATTAAAGGTATAGAAGAAAATAAGATCGTCGTCGTCTGAATCGTCTACTCTCGGATTAAATTGATCTCCTGTGTTTGCAAAAAATGAATTAATATCATGTTTTTCAAATTCAGTAATTACACCTTTTCGATTCATATATGTAGAAACAAGATCTGCATAATAATTTGCATCCAGTAGTTTTTTATCCTCTTCAGGGTACAGCTGAATATCATTAATAATTCTAGCACCAGACTCGAAAAGGAACTTAAAATCTAATACAGAGTTTTCAGTTACAAACCCTGTGCTATCTACTAAGTCAGCAGCAGCAACGTACTGTTGATATGCATTATACAAGATCCGTTTGTTAGCAGCTTTGTACTTTTCAATGTTCTGTTTATATAACTCAGGCACTTCCTGTGATTGATTGGTATAATCAATCCGTTGATAAGAAGTACATGAAATAAAAAGACATAGCATAAAAAATGATATTAAATTTGTTTGCAGTTTATTAGTGTTTAATTATTTTGATAAGTTGTTTTTCTCCGTTTTCTCCCAATACTTGAAGCAGGTATAATCCAGGAGAGGAATCTTGAAATCCAATTACTTGATTATGTATTATTTCGTCTTTTATAAACGATATAGACTGAACTAATTTTCCAGTAGCATCATATAGATAAGCATTGAATTGCCCACCTTGAGGACCATCCAATTCTAAATTAAAAATACCTTCGTTAGGATTCGGGTAAAGATTATAAACCAATTCTTTTTCAGGGTTGATCTCTGTTTTAGGAGGCTCAAGAACATTATAGTAAATGGTAGATACACATTCCAAAGCATCGTCAGCACAATCCCATACATTTATCCATAAGACATCTCCTTCCGAAAGTGCTCCATCTGCTATATAAAAGCGATCAGTTTCTCCAGTTAATAGATCATCATTCAGTCCCCATTGATAACAGAATCCATCGGAAACGAAAGTATACATGTTTCCAGGGAAAGAGATAATAGTATCTTTGGAAGGAGAAACTTTATCTAATACATTAAGCGTAAGATCAGTCATGTCAGAACATTCCAAAACCCCATCAGTTGTAGTATGGTTAATTGTTTGAGTTAAGGTGATAACTAGTTCATCACTAGTAACAGCTCCAGCATTTATTAAAGCTCGAGTATCACCTTCAATATAGAAAATTGACACTTCAGGATCCGAAGAACTAAAAGCACTGGATGTTACAGTGTTACTAAGGCCAATTTGATAATCAAATTCATTGATACAAATATTCGTGTCATCTTCAAGGTTTGTAATTTCAGCTTCTGGAGTTTCGTAGAAAGTAAGAGTTCTTGCTAATATTCCTTTACAATTCTCATCAGGTTTAAACCCAGTTTGAACTTCAGAAAATACGAAAGCAGAGATATAATAATCTTCTCCTACAACAAACACTGAACTTGAATTAATATTGAATGTAAAATTAGTAGGATCACTAGGAATTGAATCTATTATTACCTCATTTTCATCATAGAACTGTGTTGGAACTCTTTGAACCGTGTAAACAATAACTTGATTAGGAGCGATTTCAGGAGCTTTATCCATAGTAAAGATAACATCATCATTTTCACAAACATTTTGATCGCCATCAACGATAATGCCTTGTTCAACTACAAGTTCATCAAGTGGAACACAAGTTTCACATGAGCTCGCTAAAGGTACTGATTGAGAATTCTCTTCATCACATCCTTCATCAACCAAACTTAAAACTTGACTTTGTCCACTTTCAAAAAATGGAGTAACAAATTCATTTCCATCAACGTCACTTCCATTTAATGAATAATCTCCTGTTCCACCTTCTATTGTAATTGTGTATTGAACTTCTGTAAGATCTTCATTGCAAGAATCTTGAACAAAATAACCTACTTCTTCAAGAAAATTAATAGTAAACTCATCCGGTGAAATTTCGTCACTAAAACAACCAGTTGGTTCATTACCAATAAGATTGGTTAAACTTAGTAATTCTATGTTAATGGAAGAAGGAGGTGCAGAAGATGGCGAGAATAATATTTCATCACTCTCTCCTGAAAAGTTTTTAGTTATTGCTGCTCCATCGTTATTTGTATATGATAATTGAAAATCTTCAGATTCACTAGGTACTATGAAATCAACTCGTGCTAATTCTCCAAAACAAGCTTCATTATCAATCATTATATTAGAGAAATCAGGTACATCTTGAACAATCGCAGCAATTGGCCCAACTGTTTTTTCACAATTACCATAATCTAAATCAAAAGAAAAATTGTATTGTCCTGGATCATGAAATATAACAATTATTGAATCGAGGAATTCTGGTTCATCAGTAGACCATTTTTCTTTAATTTCAAAATCTAAACCATTATCACCTGTAAAAACAACATCTAAAGGATGGTTTTCATCTATAACTATACTTTCAATAATGAATACTCCCAATTCTGGAATATTTGAACCTACTGCCTCACCTGCTTTTGGAATTGCTACCAAAGTTGACTCTTCTCCAGTACAATTATTCCCTTGGGGTCTAAACGAAACTCCACAAGAAGTATTATCATCTATATCCATAATTATACAGCTAGGTTCCGACATACAATTATTACAATCATCTACTAGTACTACACACACTTCATAGATACCGTTTTCAGTAAATGTAAAATTGAAAAAATCATCAGTAGTATCTCCAAATACATTAAATCCATCACCTGTAATAGTCCAATTGTAAATCTGAACTCCACAAGCGGGATCAGTCTCTGGATCTTTAAATTCAAATAAAGCTTCTTCACCTGCTTGAATATTTTGAGCAATTGTAGAGATTCCTACTAAAGGAGTTTCAAATACTGTTAAATTTATATCGTCAGTATTAATACATCCATTATTATTGGTTACCGTAACACTAAAATCGGAATTTAGATTACTTGCTCCTACATTTATAGTTGCAGATTCTTCGCCATTACTCCATTCATATTCTGCGAAATTAGAAGTTGTTGACAATACAACATTATCTCCATCACAATATTGAGTTGAATTACTTGCAATTATAGGATTAGGAAGTGGGTTTACTGTTATAGTAATACTTGCATCTTCTGTACATTGTTGTTCATTTTGAAGAATTGCATTGTATGTAGTTGTAGTACTAGGGTTTACTTCAACAACAATATCATTTACTTGATCTGAAGGAATATCATTCAGCCAAGTAACACCATCATCTCCACCTACACCTTCAGCTATTAAATTGATTGATTCTCCTAAACAAATTTCAGTATCACCATTTTGTTGATCTGTTGTTAAAACTCCATCGACTTCTGAAACTTCAACTTCGAATGAAGAAACAGAAGTACACATTTGGCCAGAAGAAGTATCCGTTATTGTTAGTGTATACGTTCCAGTAAATGTACCATCTACATTCGTAAATGAAAGTGAAGCTGAATTTGATGAACCGTTAGGTGTATCCCAATCATAATCATATTGACCACCACTTAGTGATGGAACTAAAGTGAAATCGTCCCCTTCACAAACAAGGCTATTGTTTACTGGAGTTTTTTGAATAGTAAATACTGGTTCATCTAATTCGACAACAGTAATTGAACTGCTCATGAATCCAGCTTCCGTGCTACATTCGGCATCTTCAATGAAAACAACTTTATATTGACCAGGATTTGCATTATTAATAATCAATACATTATCGACTACATTTCCATTGATAGGTGCTCCATCATTAAAAGAATATTCTGCACTAACAATATTTCCATTTCCAGGAGAAAGAATAAATTCTAAAGTAGGTGCAGATTCATTCGAACAATATTCTTCAAATATATTAGTAGTAGGAAAAGAAACAGTAGGTGAAGGGTGTAAATCTACAAAAACATCATCTTCGCCTTCACAGCCATTTAAATCAGTAACTGTAACCTCATAAGTGCCTTGGAGTGTAGCATTGAAGGTTTGATTTGTAGAGTTATCATTCCATTCATATTCTTCATAATTACCTGCATCAAGAATAACCGAAGTATTAGTGCAAATAAAAGGGTTATCTGGTGTTATTTCAGGCATAGGTAATGCATGAATTATATAAGAAATAGGAGTCCTTTGAAGACTTACACAATCACTGTCTTCATCTATAGTTTCTGCAAAAAACACATAAGTATCAGGAGCAGAATATGAATTAGGAATTGGAAAACTTAAAGAAGGAGTATTATTAAGAGGAACTCCACCAGTGGGTTGAATGTACCAATTAGCATTTAAATTATTTGCAGTGGTAGTTACCGTTAAAGTAGAATTATCATCTCCAAAACATATTTCTAAATCTTCATTTGGTGTTGAGTTAACTGGCTCTTCTATATCTGTTGGACATTCACAATTGGGTGGAGTTACAGTTACTGATGTAACGCAATCATTAAGAATTGCTGTTAAAGTTACATTAGAACCTGGAGGAATATCTGTTACGATTCCATTTGCGTTATCAACATTACCAACAGAAGAACTTACTGTTCCATTGGATGTAAATTCAACAAAATAACTTAGTAAATCCGAAGCACAATCTTTTAAATCAATAGTGAGTGTAGGATTTGGCTTAACTAAAACATCTACTGATCCACTCACAACTTGCGAGCATCCAAACATATCCTCAACCTCTACAAGTGCAAAGGTATAAGTATCAGGAGTAGTAGTAGATTGTGTAATATTAAATGTTGCTCCAGAAGGTGGAGTAGTGATTGATGTTCCGTTTAAAGTATAAGTATATATATAAGGCCCTGAACCTCCACTTGCATTAATAACAACAGTTTGATTAGGATCGCCTTCACAAACACTTACATCACCAGAAATAGTGGCAGAAGGTAGATCTCTAACTACTACAGTGGTTATTGAACTTGAAGTACATCCATTACCATCTGTAACTACAACAGTGTATACTCCAGCTAATGCAGGATCAACTGTAGGGCTTTGTAAACTTGTATTATTAAAATTTGCGCCTGCAGGACCAGTCCATGACCACATTGTTCCATCGCCTCCTGTTTCATCCAATGTTACTGATTCTCCATTACATACAGGTCCGTTATTCGTTGCATTACTTAATGGGTCGTTAAATAGAATTACAGTTGTTGAGGCACTTGAAGTACATCCATTTCCATCTGTAACTTCGACAGTATAAACTCCAGCTAATGCAGGATCAACTGTTGGGCTTTCTAAATTTGTATTATTAAAATTTGCACCTGCAGGCCCAGTCCATGACCACATTGTTCCATCGCCTCCTGTTTCATCCAATGTTACTGATC
>CAZMKA010000064.1:0-18128 GCA_964566605.1 uncultured Saprospiraceae bacterium
CGGAGGTTTTAATGGAACAGAAACAGCATTGAATCAACGTAACATAGTAAATAATGTAACAACTCTTTCAGGAGACATTGGAGTACCTGGTTCTTCTATAGATAATAGTTATCACGTAATTTCTCATACTTCTAGTACAGCAGTTTTGACTTTAGATGGTCTTACTATTTCCGATGGAAATAGCAACAGTGGAGATAATTCTGGAGGTGGAGGTATCTATAGTACAGGAGAAGTATTCTTGTATGATTGTACCATTTCGAATAATACATCTTCTACACCTGGATCAGGAATTTGTGCGACAGGAAGTAGTTCATTGGTAACGATTGTAGGAACGTCATTGTCAAGCAATGCAGGTATTCAGATATGTATTGAAAATGGTGCAAATCTTGAAATTCCTAGTGGTGAAACACTTTCTGTGGATTAAAAATAAAAAGTTGGGTTTACCCCAAAATCAATAAAAATTTAAAAAAGCCTGAACACAGAAATGCGTTTAGGCTTTTTGTATTTTGAAAAGAAATATTATATTTCTTTATCGTTTAATTATATTACACCAATTAGGATTTTTATATAAATTTAATCAAGTCTAGGCATGTGCCCAAATGAAGTGCTTCATGAGTATTATTGAATTTTATAGCCTGTGAAACAGAACTTAATGTTGTTCCATAACTTGTTGAATATTCTTTATATTCTCCAAAAATATTTTTAGAATAATCTTCTTTCACTTGCTGAATTGATGAGCTAGCCATTTCCACAAAATAATCAACTTCACTTTGCTCAACAAAATCAGTAGGTTTAGTTCCTTTTCTATATTTGTTGATAAGCTCTTTACTGATATTCATTGGTGTTTTGCTTAAGCCATATACCAATAATTGTTGTGTAACAACTACATGCGCAAAATTCCAAATTAAATTATTATTGAATGAAGCAGGAATCTTATTTAGTTCTTCCAAGCTTTTATTCGTAAAAATCTTAAGTAAATTGGTTCTAGTTTTTTCTAGTATGTAAAATTCAAATGTTAAATCTTCCATTTTATTTTTTGAGTAAACATAAAAAAAACCTGCCAATAGTGCTGGCAGGTTTTTCATATGAACCTTTTATTTAGTAGTAAAGGGTTAGGATTGTATTATACTATTTTTTTATAATTCTTTTTTGTATAACTGAATTATTTAGTTGAATAGAAAGTAAATATACTCCCACTTGTTGTTCAGCCATGTTTAATGTATAACTATTTTTTCCAGAAATCCCTTCATAATTTAATTCAGAAACTAATTTACCAGTCATGTCGTATATAGTTATTGAAATATCTTGGTTTTGAATTAGCTCGATATCTAATTTAACATCATTTGCAAAAGGATTTGGATATACATTAACTTCATTCGTTTTGACTTCTCTTTTTATCTCTATTACATCACTATATGTATAAGTTCCATCAAGATCCATCGATTTTAGTCTGTATAATTCAGAAACTTCCGGTGATTCATCCATGAACTCATAGTTTAAGATTTCTGCACTGTTGCCTGAAGCATCTAATGTTCCTATTGACCTCCAGTCATTATTATTGAATAATTTTTCTATTGAAAAGTTTGATGTATTTACCTCATTTGCAGTAGTCCAAGTAAGCTTGTTTCCTGTTTCCATAGAAGTGCCTCTCCATTCAAGAAGATCTAGAGGTAAAACCGCAGCATTTATTGTCAAATCGAAAGTACCTGTATTTGTTCCATGTCCATCAACATAAATGTAATAGTCAACTGGAGCAAAAGATGCTTGTGAATCGAAACATACTTGAGATCCACAACAACCACTTGAATGACTATCGTCGTCCCCTGCTACACAGGTTAAACTTCCACATGTTCCTGAGAATACTTGCAGTTCTGTATCGAATCCATCCACTTCAATTGTAACTGATTCTGCAGACTGAGAAGTGTAAACAAACCATACGCCAGCTCCAAAATCAGTTGTACCATCATTTACGCCAGTTGCACATGATGCGCCAATCGTTCCGCCATTACATGCAGTTAAACCTTCAATATTTGTAGCTGAGGCTGTTGATCCAGAAATCATACTGCCAGACATAACTGCAATAGCATTACCACATGCATCATTCGATGGTGGCGGAGGAAGAGTACCTATACAAACATCAAAAACAGATGTTTGTCCAGCAGTAGATGTCCATGAATTGACTCTTAATAAATAAGTGTCACCTATTGTAAGTCCACTAACCGTACTATTATTTGGATCACTACAAAGTAAATTCGTTAATGCTCCGCAAGTTCCAGACCAAACGGAATGATAAAGATCTGTTGTTCCGCCAGTAATATTAAGCAATTCTATTTCATGAGATGTAGCAGTTGCTGTGAATGAAAACCATACATCGTCATTTTCTGTTCCACTACAAGTTGTTTCATCTTCACCAGATGCAGTTGCAAGCGCTATGGTGGAAGAGGAAACAATACTACAACTTAAGTCAGAATTAACAGTTAAAGGTGTTGGGCTACCACAATCATCATTAACAGGTGGCGTAGGTGCACTCACCGATTCTGCGTTAAGACAAAATTGACCGATACTTTGTGGAGAAGGCCATGTAGATATATGTATGTAATACACTACTCCTACAGTTAATGCTGGAGTAGTTAAAGATTCAGAAGTAGAACTTGAAGTTGAGCTGCCTACGCAAGTTCCAGTAGTTGGGCAACCTTCAGTTACCATTAATCCTGACCAACTTCCTGTTCCTGTAAGATCTAGTTGTAAAGCGTCACCTGTCCCTGTAAAAGAATAGATATAATCATCTCCTCCAGAATAAGAGCCACTACAAACGTTACCATCAGTCCCATCGAAACCAGTGGGGTCGCCAGAGTTAGCTCCACCAGAAGTTCCAGAACAATTCATATCAAGTACTAAAGCTTCTGCTAATGCACAAGTAGAATGATCTTGGGAAAAGGTTATAGTTGAAAATGCGAAAAATGCAAAAAATGATAAAAGTGTAAGTAGAAATTTGTTCATATCTCAATTTTAGGTTAATAATAAGTAGTATATAATGTTTGTTATGGACGAAAAATTGTCATCCAAATTTATATGCAGTTTGTTTGTTTTTTGGGAAAACCAATTGCAATTTAGATTTTACTTCCCATAATTCAAAATAATATTCTTCATAAATACCATTAGATATATTATTAATTTCGCCTATTCTTTTTCGTATTATGAAAAATTCTAACATGTAAACATCTGTTTATCTATATTTTCGTGTAAGATAGGCGACATGTTTTTGTGAATTTGTGAAAAATGTTAAAGTTCAGATAGGTTGTGTTATTTGGTGTTTTTTTGTTTAATATGTTGTTATTTAGAGGCTTGACTTGTTGTATTCTATTGCATGTAATATGTTTTCATTTGTTCGTTTTAAAAGTAGTGACTTTTATTGCAAATTATGTTTTTTAAAGTATTAAATTTGGTTTTGTATTTGTGCGTTTGTTTACTTGTATAGGATAGTATTCTTTTATTTAATACCATTTCTGCTTTGTACTTGATTTCATAATCCTTGTAAATAATTGAAACCTTAGAACTGGATTGGAATTAATGCAGCTTGGATAATCTTTTACAAATACTTACATAATCTATTCTTCTTACATTACATAAACGAACAATGATTATGTAGAGAAGAATGTTAATTGATGAAGTTTAAAGCAGAAATAGTATAATTGATTAAATCTTGTTTTTAAGTGATTTATTTTTTGCAGTAGGGATGGTAGCTGCTCTGCGAAAGCAGAGTCCCGAAGGGATGAACATGTAGTGAAACAGCGGATCAGCCCGGACCGAAGGTACTGCCCAAGTTAAAGAAAAACAACTATCTTTGAGGCAATTAAAATTATGGTGTAATAGGTGTGGAATATGCGATATTTATCCTATCTTTGCGCTCGCTATAAATGATTGTAGTATCACTAATGGTAAAAATTTAAACAATGGCAATTTATTTAACAAAAGAAAAGAAGCGTGAAATATTCGCAGAGTATGGTGGAAATCCAGACAATTCCGGTTCAACTGAAGGACAGATAGCATTATTCACTTATAGAATAAACAGCTTGTCGGATCACTTAAGAGAGAATAAAAAAGATCACTCTTGTAGAAGAACATTACTTACGCTAGTAGGTAAGAGACGGAAATTACTAGCTTACTTAGCTTCCAAAGATATTGTAAAGTACAGGGAGTTGATAGCGAAGTTAGGACTAAGAAAATAATTATGAGGGGGAAAGCTTGCGCTTTCCCTTTCTTTTTGCGACAAAAAATGGAGTGAATCAATCTTTTCCCGAAATTGATTCTTGCGGTTTTTTACTCCATTTATTTTTAAAACAGATAGATATATATTTATGGGACAAATTCCAATCACAAGTTCATTCAACCTACCTAGTGGACAAGAAGTGATTATTGAAACAGGAAAATTAGCAACACAAGCTAATGGTTCTGTTGTAGTTAGAGTAGGTGATACAATGATTTTTGCATCTGTAGTTTCTGCTAAGAAGCCTAAACCAGGTCAATCTTTCTTCCCCCTTTCAGTTGATTATCAAGAAAAATTTGCATCAATAGGAAGAATACCTGGTAACTTCTTTAAAAGAGAAGCTAGATTATCAGAATACGAAATACTTACATCAAGATTAGTTGATAGAGCTATTCGTCCATTATTTCCTGACGGTTATATGCATGAAACTCAAGTTATTATTAATCTTATATCAGCAGAGGAAGATGTACTTCCTGACGCATATGCAGCTCTTGCTGCTAGTGCAGCGCTTGCAGTAAGTCCTATCCCTTTCCAAGAACCTCTTTCAGAAGTTAGAGTTGCGAAGATAGATGGGAATTATCAAGTTAATCCTTTGAAAAGCGAATTAGAAAACTGTACGCTTGATATCATCGTTGCCGCTACAATGGATAACGTTATGATGGTTGAAGGTGATGGTAAAGAAATTGATGAATCTGAACTTATCGAGGCTATTAAAATTGGTCACGATGCAATTAAAGTTCAAATTGAAGCACAACATGCACTTGCTAAAAAAGTAGGTGATAAAGCATTGATAAAAAGAGAATTCATTCCTCATGAAATCAATGCAGATGTTCTTGAATTAGTAAAAGCAAAGACATCAGATAAGATTTACGAAATCTCAAAATCATTTTTAGACAAGTTTAATAGAAAAGAACAGTTTTCTGATCTTAACGAAGCACTTGTTGAAGAATTGACTGAAGAGAAAGGTGAAGAGTGGATGGAAGAACACGGAAGTGATGTGAGTCTTGCATACGGAAAAAATAAAAAAGAAATCATTCGTAGAATGGTTCTTGAAGAAGAAATCAGATTAGATGGTAGAAAAACAGATGTTGTTCGACCAATATGGACGGAAATAGGTTATTTACCTTCTACACACGGATCTGCAATCTTTACAAGAGGAGAAACTCAGGCGCTAACAACACTTACATTGGGTACGAAACTTGATGAGAAAATGGTTGATACTGCTTTAGATCACTATTTTGATAAATTCTTCCTTCATTATAATTTCCCTGCACTTTCAGTAGGAGAAATTAAGCCGATGAGAGGTCCTGGTCGTAGAGAAATAGGTCACGCTGCTTTAGCTGCAAGATCTTTGAAGCATGTTTTACCAGACGAGAACCCTTATACAATTCGTTTAGTAACAGATGTTCTTGAATCAAATGGTTCGTCTTCTATGGCAACTGTATGTTCAGGTTCTATGGCACTGATGGACGGAGGTATCAAAATCAAAGCACCTGTTTCAGGCATTGCTATGGGAATGATTTCTGACGGTACTAAGATTGCTGTACTTTCTGATATCTTAGGTGATGAAGATGCTCTTGGTGATATGGATTTCAAAGTAACTGGAACAGCGAAAGGAATCACAGGTTGCCAAATGGATATCAAAATCGATGGTTTACCCTACGAAACACTTGAAAAAGCACTTTTACAAGCTAAAGAAGGAAGATTACATATCTTGAATGAAATGGCTAAATCTATTAGTGAGCCAGCTGTTGATTTAAAAGATCATGCGCCTAGAATCGTTGAAATGAGAATTGACAAAAGCTTCATAGGAGCAGTAATCGGTTCTGGTGGAAAAGTGATTCAAGAGCTTCAAGAAGTAACAAGTACAACAATTACGATAGAAGAAGTAGGGAACGAAGGAGTTGTTAAAATTTCTAGTAACAATAAATCGAATATCGATGCTGCTGTTGCTAAAATTGAGCAAATTACTCACGTACCTGAAGTTGGAAACGAATATGACGCTAAAGTTGCATCAGTTATGCCTTATGGTGTTTTCGTTGATTTTTATGGACAGAGTGGTTTACTTCACGTATCTGAAGTTGCTTGGGAAAGAATCAATGACGTATCAACAGTTTTCAAAGAAGGTGATGATGTACGTGTGAAGTTGATAGGAATCGATCCTAAGACGAAAAAATTCAGATTGTCAAGAAAAGTTCTTTTGGAAAAGCCTGAAGGTTATGTTGAGAGAGAGCCAAGAGAAAGAGGTGACAGAGGAGGAGACAGAAGAGGTGGAAGAAGAGATGATCGCCGAGTTGGAGATAGAAGAGACAATAGAAATAGAGATTAAGATTTATCTTTATAAAAAATTGAAGAGGCTATTTCCGAAAGGTGTAGCCTCTTTTTTTATGTTATCTTAGATTTTAATAAATATTCAATCGTGATAAAGAATTTATTTCAATTATTAAAAGAAGCGTTTCTTGGGAAAGAAAAAGAATATACGTCTGGCTCCATTCCCAAGGCTGTTTTTCTATTGGCCATTCCCATGATTTTGGAAATGTTTATGGAATCTATCTTTGCTATAGTTGATATTTATTTTGTTTCGTCGCTTGGTCAAGAAGCTATAGCTACTGTGGGTTTTACTGAGTCTGTAGTCACTTTAGTATATGCAGTGGGAATTGGCCTAAGCATGGGAGCAACTGCAATGGTGGCTCGTCGAATTGGTGAAAAAGATGATACAGGAGCGGAAAAAGTTGCGGTTCAAGCACTTATTGTAGGCGTATTGGTTTCCGTCGTTATCGGTTTGATAGGTATCTTTTTTGCAAAGAATATTTTGGCTTTGATGGGAGCTGAAAGTGCAGTGATAGATCAGGGATTCAGATATACTCAAATCATTCTTGGATCCAATGTGTGTATTCTTTTACTATTCCTTATCAATGCCATATTTCGTGGAGCAGGCGAGGCTTCTATCGCTATGTGGGTACTCATTTTCTCTAATATTTTAAACATTTTTCTTGATCCACTTTTGATTTTTGGATGGGGACCAGTGCCTGCTTTTGGATTAACAGGTGCAGCAATTGCAACTACAACAGGTCGAAGTTTGGCGGTGTTAATTCAGCTCTACATTTTGTTTTTCGGCTTATCACGAATCAAATTATCATGGAAGAAATTCGTGTTTGATGCACAATTAACGGGTAAACTTATTCGACTTAGTTTGGGTGGAATAGGGCAGTTCATCATAGGAACATCTTCTTGGATTTTTTTGATGAGAATCATGTCTCGATTTGGAACAGAGACTGTTGCAGGATACACGATTGCTATACGAATCATATTGTTTTCCTTTATGCCTAGCTGGGGAATGAGTAATGCTGCAGCTACATTAGTAGGACAAAATCTAGGTGCGAAAAAACCTGATAGAGCAGAGAAATCTGTTTGGATTACAGGCAAGTATAATGCCATTGTTATGACTGTTGTTGGTGTGTTATACATCGTTTTTGCACCCACATTGGTAGGTTTTTTCACCGATGATCAGGAGATAATAGATTTTGGAGCATTGTGTTTACAATTCATTGCTTTTGCCTATTTCTTCTTCGCTTACGGAATGGTATTTACACAGTCATTGAATGGTGCTGGTGATACAATGACTCCCACAATTATTAACGTGATTTGCTTTTGGATTTTTCAAATTCCATTTGCTTATTATACGGCTGTTAGTTTGGGCTGGGGCCCAAAAGGCGTGCTGATTGCAATTACAGCAGCAGAAACCTTGTTATGCGTGATTAGTTATTTTTGGTTTAAGACAGGAAGGTGGAAGTTGACGGAGGTTTAGAAAAGATTAATTCTTTTTCTAGGGATATACAAAAGCTTTTTTTTTGCCTGAATGTAAATTATTCTTATTGGAATAATCTAGAATATGTGAATTATGTTGCTAAACTTTAATTTTGACTTTAAGTCCAACTGTTTTATCTTCACGTATCAATTCTTATTATGAAATTAGTATTCCTAGGGTTATTCTTATCTTTTACGCTACCTCTTTTTAGCCAAGAGACAATCACTAAAACGATTGAGCATGATGGAGAAATGAGATCTTATATTCTATATGTTCCTCAAGTATATGAAGAAATTGAAGAAGTCCCATTAGTATTATGCTTTCATGGTTATGGAAGTTCGGCGCAAACCATAGCCTTTTATGCTAATTTCCAAGAAATTGCTGATACAGCCAATTTTATTATTGCATTTCCCCAAGGTGCCATTCATGACAATAGCACACATTGGAATGTAGAAGGATGGATAAATAACAGCCCTTATGATGATATAGGATTTGCAGATTTACTAATAAATGAAATCTCTAGTGAATATGCTATTAATCAAGATAGAATTTACAGTACCGGTATGTCCAATGGAGGATTTATGAGCTTTCTTCTCGCATGTCAACTTTCTGATAAAATAGCTGCTGTAGCTTCCGTAACAGGATCCATTACACCGCAGAATCTTGAAGATTGTTCTCCCACTAAATTCATCCCTTTCCTCCAAATTCATGGTACATCCGACAATGTCATTCCTTATGAACTCTCAGTGAATTATACAGAATCTATTCCCACACTTCTTGACTACTGGACAAGCTTTAATGAATGCGAAGAAGATCCAACTTTCGAAGCTTTACCTAATATCTCAACAACAGATTTTTCAACCGTTGAAAAATATACCTATACTGATTGTACCAGCAATATCGAAAACATACATTTTAAAGTATTAGGTGGAGGCCATGATTGGCCTGGTGCGTGGGGTAATATGGATATCAATGCTTCAAAAGAAATATGGGATTTCTTTGCTCAATATGACATATCTGGTCTTATTACTTCTACAACATCCTTACATGAATCCATTTCTACACCAATCAGTATTCTTCCAAATCCCACAACTAGTTTTGTTCGAATCGAAAACATACAATCGGATATGGAAGCAACTATTTATTCCTTAGATGGAACTCTTATTCGAAAACAAAATATTCAACAGGAAGATCCCATGCTTTCTCTTTTGGGGTTAACCCCAAATATGTATGTATTAAAAGTAGGAAATGAATTTCATAAAGTAGTAGTGATCGACTAAGATTGAGAACCTTTATATGACTTTATATTTTGGGTCCCAACCCACAAAATGAAATACTCAAATAATAAGCATAACATTTACTACTTATCTCTTCGCCACTCTCCTTGATTTTACATAATAATTCTCATCAACCTGCCATTTTCGCTCACTTGGATTGATTTCAATGTAATTCCATTCGGTGCTTGGAAATACTTTAATGTTTGAAGTTTTGCTATATAATTTAACAGGCATATTAAATGAATTGATGCAATCAGTCCATCTATAAAATAGTCGATCGGAATCTTTGTAAAACTCTAAAGTAGGAATATCCACCGTCCTTAAATATTGGTCAAATGTAGATTGTAAATCATATTTACTATGTTCTATTATGTAATCCTCTATCTCTTTAGTTGTAACTGTCTGATGATAAAAAGTCTCATTTAAACCAGTCAATATCTTACGCCATAATTCATCATCATCTATGATGGAACGGATGGTATTTAACATATTCGAGCCTTTATAATACATGTCTCCTGAACCTGCGTGGTTAACATCATAATATCCTATTATAGGGCGATCGTTTTGGATATTGGATCGCGTTCCTCGGACATATTCTCTTCCTGCTTCTTTCCCAAAATGATAGTCTAAATACAAGGATTCCGAGTATGCTGTAAACGACTCATGAATCCACATATCCGCAATATCTTTGTACGTAATATTATTAGCAAACCATTCATGACCACTTTCATGAATTATAATAAAATCGAATTTCTTTCCCCAGCCCGTGCCACTTAAGTCGCGACCTCTATAGCCATTTTCATAGCCGTTGCCATAGGTTACTGAACTCTGATGCTCCATGCCTAGATATGGGACTTCGACTAATTTAAATCCATCTTCATAAAAAGGGTAGGGCCCAAACCAATGTTCAAAGGCTTGCAACATCAAATGTACCTGTCGAAATTGCCGTTTGGCTTTATTTTCATTATAGCTTAATACAAAATAATCGCAATCCAAATCACCTTTTAAACCTTTAAACTTCTCTCCGAAATGGACATAATTTCCTACATTTATATTCACACCATAATTGTTAATGGGATTCACCACATTCCATGTATATCTTATCTTTCCCTCTAAACTATCAACAGAAATTAACCTTCCATTACTAATATCCATTAAGCCTTCTGGTACCGTGATATGCATTTTCATACTATCGGGTTCATCATACATGTGGTCTTTGCATGGCCACCATATGCTTGCACCTTCACCTTGGACTGAAGTTGCGATAAAGGGTTTGCCATCATCATCGAATGTCCATGTTAATCCACCATCCCAAGGAGGTTTTTTACTTTCTTTGGGTGTACCCCCAAAATAAATATGTACCGAATAGATAGTGTCAATGGCTAATTTCATAGGGAAATGAAGAAAGTGTGCGTTGCCTTTTTTAGTAAATTGAATTTCCTGGGACTCAAATAAAACTTTTGTAATGCGCATTGCATCTTGAAGATCAATCTGCATTATTGAATCCAGGGTAATCGGGCGAAAACTTACTATGTTCATACCATTCATCGATTTTGACATAGGATTAACTTCTACAGAAAGTTCATAGTGTGTCAAATCCCACCAAGCTCTTTCAGCAGTAATACTACCCCTCAAAGTGTCTTGTAAATTAAATGTTTGGCCAATTAACGAGCTTGAACTAAGACCGGTTAGAACCATTATTGCAAGAAGCTTTAATCGAAACATGAAGAAGAATTTAGTGAGTTAAAAGTACGATAAACATCTATTTTTAGATCTAAAAGTTATAAATCTTTTAAAATTAACTCCCTGTCTTGAAGCAATAGCCGTTCGTCGAAACTCGCATATAATTACCCAATAAAATGTAACCCTTATTGTTCTAATAAAGTCATTATGATGTGTGACAAACACGACAAACAATTTTAACAAACAAATTAAATTTTTATTATGAAAACATTGAAAGCACTTTGCCTTATCGCCTTATTTACAGTAACATTTTTCACAGCTAATGCAGCTATTGAACCAGTCAATTCTCCTGATGATCTACAAAGTCAGCTTAGCGAAATTATTATGAAAAGTGAGGCTTTTAATAATTTAAAAGAATCAACAACTTTAAAAGTAAGATTCATGATTTCTTCGGATTCTCAAGTTATCATTTTAGGAACTTCAAGTGAAGAATACGATGCTTCTTTAAAATCATTATTAAATTATAAGCAACTTGATGTAACTCCTGAAATGCACGGTAAAGTTTACGTTCTTCCTGTAAGGCTAGAAAAAGCCTAAAACAGTATACCAAAAAATCAATTGAAAATATTGGCTTAACTGCCATAAAATGTAGTGAAAGTCCCGGCGTCGCTTGTTTTTGAAAGAAAATAAGTGACGCCGTTTTTTTTAGTCTGAGTACTTTTATTTTTTTTCATAAAAGGGGTAACACTTCTTTTCAATCATGCGACAAAGAAGTGTAAACAATTTTATTTTAATAAACACTTTTTTATGAAAATTTCAAACTCCCTTTTACTTATACTAGGTAGTGTTATTCTATTATCTATCACGAGTTGTAATAATATACCAGATATTACACCTATTTCAATTCATCAAGAATGTGACGATAAACCAATTTTATCTTTTGATAATATTTCAGATTTGCAAATTGAATATAATCAATTAAAAGCAGATGTAGATACGGCAACTGATAATCAACCATTAATTGATTTTGAAACAACTAAATCGTTTTATTCATTAAGAAATAAAGACGAAGATATGGATGATGGAGTAATTCCAGATGATCCAACATTTGATTCTTGGGATTATACTTCAGACGATATTCTTCAATCTATTCTTAATGAAGATGGAATGGTAATTATTGATAATGAATTATATATGTGGAATGATGGTTGTGTAGGATTTAAAACACAATTTGATTGTAATAATTATGATGGACTTATTATACTAATCACAGAATTTCTTGCTGGAAATATGTCTAATGATAGATATTATTCTATACTAAGTACTTATGACATCAGTGTTATTGATATCTGTGAAGAGATATTCGATTTTGAATCAAATTACGAAAACTATAAAGTAGAAAACAATACAGGTGTTAGAGCAGAATGCACACTAGATGCTGTTGTAGATGTGAAAATTATTAGTAATAATCCAATAACTAAAATTGCTGAAATTGAACTTACTGCTTATAATCTTACTTCTTCATCATATGTTGCAAATACATGGTATTTGGATAGTATAGGCTCTGAAGTTACAATTATTGGAGGTTCCTTGCCTGGACCTGTAAATCAATTATGGAATCAAGCTGGTGGATTTTATGTTGGTAAGTTTTTAAGAATAAGAGTAGATTACAATACGATCAATTTCTTAGATGTTAATTTAGTATCTATCGCTGATGACCTTGAGTGCTCTCCTGATATTGATAGACTTACCATCGACCTTGTTTGTCCCATTCTTTTAAGTGCTGAACCTTTGAATCTAGATATTGGGCAATGGAAATACACTATTACGGGATTGGATGCAGGTGCGGTTGGACTTTGGCAATGGGATTTTGGTGATGGTACAATCATTACTTCATCCAATAGGTCAGAAATACATACGTTTGGAGTGCCTTGTGCGGGTAGTATTTCAAGAGGAGTAAGTGTTAGTGACTTAGAAGGCACAATGCCTTGTAATTTCCCTTTGAGTAAACAAACCACCATAACAAATCCATGCATGGTTGCTTCTTTTAGGGATCATGGTAAAACTACAATAGGAGGTAAAAAAGTAAAATATGTGCACAAAATTAAGGGCAATGGAAAAATTAAAAGTAAACTAAAGCATAGAGTGGCGGGCAAAAGTATCACTGCAGTAAGCGGGGATGTCCTTTTCGAACAAGGAAATAACTGTATTACAGTAAGTTTAGCGCAATTAATGGGTAGCCAAGGTCAAAGTTGGAGAGGTCATGATGGTAATCCAGCTTCTCATAACAAGAAAAGGAGACTAAAACAACGATATAAGGATGGAAGAAGGTTCTATTGTGACCTCAATAATCCATATTCTATAAATTTCACAACGAATGATGGGTATAATTTTACTTACCAAAAAGGATCTGGTTGTTTGCAGATAAAATAAACATAGAATATTTGAAAAAGGCGATGTAATTTTTATTTACGTCGCCTTTTTTTCATATATCATATTAAATTCTCACACAGGTATTACTAATTACCTAATTACAATTAATCAAGAACCCACATCAAGAACCCACATCACACAGGTATTACTCATTATTAATTACCTAATTACTAATTGATTAATCACCTAATCTTCTTCCCCTTTTTGTTCTTTTTCTTAGCACCTCTTGTCTTCGGCTTTTTGTACTTCAACTTCATCTTCTCTTCGTAGCGAACCTTGTGATTCACCTTCTTATTCTTATCTTTCTTTTCGTGAAATGCACCTTGGCTAGTATCAGCGGCATCTCTCCTTCTTACCTCTATATTTTTCATTTTATATTGAGGCATTTCACTCTCTATTAGCACTTTACTAATCTCTACTTCTTCAGGGAACTGAACAATAGGAATATTGAATTTCATTAATCGTTCTATAGCCGCCAAAGACTCAATTTCTTGTTCCTTTGCGAAGGATATAGCGTTCCCTTTCCTGTCAGCACGTCCCGTTCTTCCTATTCTATGTATATAATTCTCTGCGGACTCTGGTATATCAAAGTTTATTACGTGACTTACCTCTGACACATCAATTCCTCTAGCTACAATGTCTGTTGCAATTAATAATCTATATTCTCCCGATGCAAATTTATTTACTGAATTGAAACGGTAATTTTGAGATTTATTCGAGTGAATAACTCCTGTGTCTTCCTCGTATATATCGAGGATTTCGGCATGAACATGGTCTGCTTTTTTCTTGGTATCTGTAAAGATTAATACTTTTGAAAACTCCTTTTCATCAGCAATGATATGCTTTAAAAGATTAATCTTAGTATTAAAATTTTCTACGTAATAAAGCGACTGATTTATATTTTCTAATGGAGTTCCCATAGGAGCTGCTTCTATTCTTACTGGTAAATTAAAGAAATCGTCTATGATTTTTTCAACCTCCCTTGTCATAGTAGCAGAAAACAATAAATTCTGTCTTTTTTCTGGTAAGTATTCAATGACTCGTTTTAGTTGTGGTAAAAAACCGAGTGCCAACATTTCATCTACTTCATCAATGATGAAACGCTTAACATTTTTTAATTTCAATGCACCCTTCAAACATAAATCAAGAAGTCTTCCTGGAGTAGAAACAACAGCGTCACAACCTAATTCTATTTCCGCAACTTGACCTTTGATATTAGTTCCACCATATGCGGGAACTGTAACGAAGTTACTGAATTCATTCAGCTTGTCAAGTTCCTCTTTGATTTGCATGACAAGTTCTCTTGTAGGAACGATTATAAGTACTTGAGGAAAACGATCTTTTGCAAAGCTCCACATCCGAAGAGTGGGGAGTAAAAAAGCAAGTGTTTTCCCTGTACCTGTTTGAGCAATTCCTACGACATCTCGACCGCTCATTATGGTAGAGAAACTTTTAGCTTGGATGCTAGTAGGATGTACGATTCCCATTTCCTTTAGCGCTTTGCTAAGATTTTTATTAAGATTTAAATCGTCGAAGGTCATCCTCTTTTTTGAGCAAAGTTATAACTATATAATGTATATATTGTATACCTGTTTTAATTAATGAAAAGGAAGGTAATTTAATCTTAAATAAATGCTCGAATTAATCGTTAATTTGGTTTTAAAAACGACCTTTGTGGTATGAATGAAGGTTTTTCTATATTATCAACAGCATTAGTGCTAACTTTTATCCTCGATCCCTTCGGGAACGTACCTCTTTTATTGACAATCTTGAAAGATGTAGACCCAAAGAAGCACAGAAGAATTATCATACGAGAGATGTTGTTTGGTCTTGTAATTCTTGTAACATTTCTATTAGCTGGACAACAATTTTTGAATTTGTTTCATCTTGAGACTAGCTCGGTTTCTATTGCAGGAGGACTTATTTTCCTTATCATAGCATTAAAATTGATTTTCCCACCGGCTAAAGGTGGAAATGTCTTTGCATCCACAGGTGAACCTTTTATCGTTCCTATTGCAATGCCAATGGTAGCTGGACCTTCAGCTCTTGCTACCTTACTGGTAATGGCGAAAAATCAATCAGAATATAAATGGGAAATTCTAGGATCATTAGGAATCGCTTGGTTAATTACTTCATTAATTCTTATCAGTTCACCTTTGCTATTCCGTTTACTGAGGAAAAAAGGTTTGATAGCTTTGGAGAAATTAATGGGTATGTTACTACTTATCATGGCAGTTCAAATGCTTCTTAACGGACTGAAAGAATATATTCTTACTTTATAATGCCGAATGTCGATCACATCTATATCATACATGCACTTTCGGGTTATGATATGCATGAACAACGGCTAAAAAAACTTCTCCCTGAAACTAATATTCCCTTTAGTTTTATAACGAAAGGAGATCCTTCTATATGGTCAAGAAAAGAAATTGATAAGCTCTTTCATCGCGATATTCGGAATAAATTAAAACAAGGTGTTTTGTCATGTACGTTGAATCACATATATGCATATATGGAAATGATTAAAGCAGGACATGAATATGCAATTGTATTTGAAAATGATCCTTATTTTTTAGATGGGATAAAGGGCTTTCGCCCAAAAGTTGAGGCATTGCTTCAGGAAGCATCTTCTATAAATGAAGGTTTCATTATTTCACTTGAAAACACAACACTTCGTTTTCCTCCCAAAAGCAAAAGAACCAGAGGAAAGTTATTGTATAAAGCCAATCAAGGCAGAGCAGCTGGAGCCTATCTTATAAATCGTGCTGCAGCTCAAGCTATGATAATTAATCTTGAAAGTCATAAATGTGATAATGTTATTGATTGGTGGCATAATGGAATGATAGATAGGGGAGTTGTAGATATGTATTGGGCACATCCAGCATTAACTGAGCAAGGTTCACATAACGGAAAACTTCATGCAGGAATCTCTTCCAAAAACGCTTCCTTTTTTCGCCAATTTAAATGGAATGCTCAGAAACTGTATAAAACATTCTTATCAAATTTGAGATGATTTTATGTAATCCTCATGTTTAATTCGTCATATAAGTGATTGCTATTTAATGCAATTGATTGATACAAACTGGTCGAAAATATTGATCATTTTTTCAATGCATTCATTGAGTCAAACTAAATTTTACTAAGATGACAACTTTATTATTTCTTTTACTTATAAATTTAGGAACTACCATTGATCCTGCACCAATTACACTTGAACAAACATTTGATCTTGAAAAAGAACATATAGCTATATACGCAGAAGGTGAAATATCTATTGAATTAGTTAAAGTTATGGATAGCAGATGTCCTGAAAACACCAACTGCATATGGGCTGGTGAATTAAGCGTTCAAGTAGCTATTAATAATAAAGGCAAAGTTACTTCGGAGACCTTAACTGTTCCTGCAATTGGTACAAGAAATAGTCGATCAGAAGTACAAGTAGATGACTTGCTTTTGACCTTTCTAGGGCAAGCAGATAACAAATTACATAAACCAAGCTCGTCAACAGATCTACCCATAAAATTTGAATTTTTACTAAGTTCTGAGTCAGATACTATTAGAGAAAAATAGATTTTATTAAATTCGTGTTATTCTTTTGGGTTTAACCCAAAATTTTAAAACAACTAACACGTATATTATGCCTCCTATTAAAGTACAAAGGAATATTTCTATCAATGCTCCAAAAGAAAAAGTTGCTAAAGTATTAAGTGATTTTCATACATGGCAGAAATGGTCTCCTTGGCTTATCATGGATCCAAATGCTAAAGTTGATGTTGAGCCCGATGGAAAAGCATACACTTGGGAGGGCAGCAGAGTTGGCAGTGGTGCGATGAAGGTTGAGAAAGAAGATGGAAGTGACGCTGTATATTGTGATTTACAATTCATTAAACCCTTCAAGTCGAAAGCAAAAACTTTTTTTGAGCTCAAGCAAAATGGAAATGTTACCGACGTTACTTGGTTCATGGATTCAAGTCTTCCATTTTTCATGTTCTTTATGAAAAAATCTATGGAAGCTTACATAGGAAATGATTACGAAAGAGGTCTAAATTTATTGAAGGATTATGTAGAAGATGGCGAAGCGCATAGTAAACTAAATTGGATAGGTGAATCTTCTATTGAAGGTGGTAAATACATAGGTATTACAAGAGTTTGCACAACAAATGATCTAAGTTCTCTTATGCCAAAAGACTTCGAAAAAATTGGAGCATTAGCTCATAAAATTGGAGCTAATATGGATAAAGTATTTAGTCAATATCATAAATTTGATATGGTTTCTGGTAAAGCAAAATATACTGTTGGTTTACCCGTTGATGAATATCCTGAGGACTTAAATGCTAGTATGATAAAAGGTGAAATGCCTGCAGTTAAGACATATGTGCTAGAACACAGAGGTCCTTATAGACATATAGGAAATGCTTGGGCTACGATGTCTTCAATGGCTAGATCGAAAGAATTCAAAGCAAAGAAGAGCATTCATCCTTTTGAAACATACGGTAATAGTCCTGCGAATACTCCTGAAAATGATTTAATCACACATCTTCATTTCGCAGTCAAGTAAGTTATGAACCTATATTGCTAAATACAGCTTTACAAAATAACTATTAACCCAAGTTCTTATTACCTATTGTTTATAAAATGGTCTAGGTGTTCACGTCTATTG
>CAZMKA010000065.1:0-17882 GCA_964566605.1 uncultured Saprospiraceae bacterium
CATCTCGTTCTATGGATAAATTGTGGGTGACGATTTATACATTCCTTTGAGTTAGTAGTAAGCAGAAAAAATGATAATAAGAAAACTGAAAATATCCTCTCAAATTTTAGTACTTGGAATGCTGTTACTAATAGCATGTAAGAAGAATAATAACAACCAAACTGAATCAAAGAAAGCAATTCCGTTAAAATCGAAAAAATTAAACACTAGGAATAAATCAGATGAAGAATCAAATTACATAACAAAAGATTCAATATTTTATTTGATGAAATTTGATCAACTGGAAATTGATTCTTCAGGTCATTTTTCAATTGCAAATAAAAGGTATAACATACTAGATGTAACCAAAGTAAGATTAGGAATAGATTCTGAAGAAAAATGGAAGAAGGAATTGTTTCCTACAAAAATTCTAGAATTCAAAAACCTAGAGTATCTGTGGATTGGAATGCGTGGGTTTAAGGAACTCCCAGTTGAAATAAAAGAACTGACTAAATTGAAACACTTAGATCTTCAGCATAGTAATATTATGGAATTACCAATTGAAATTTCAGAGCTTAAAAATATCGAAAGGTTAACCTTACTTTGGTCTAACATAAGCGAACTACCAAGTGGATTTCACAAACTCTCGAATTTAAAATATCTACATTTAGGATGTACACAATTAGAAAAACTTCCTACAGAACTATTTAAAATGATAAATTTAGAAACACTAATAATTAGCCATGATGATGAATGTCAAGAAAAAAGACAAGTATTTATGCAAAAAGATATCGACGAGCTTAAGAATAGACTTACAAACACTAAATTGCATATTGGCAGAATAAAGCCAGTAACTAACAAGTGATGATGTCAGATTTACTTTCGCCAAATCCCGAAATATCACAGATTCATTACATGCCAATAAAATACAAAAAATGAAAGTTGAAGTACTAAATACAGAAGTCTTTAAATCAACGACACCTGAAATTTTAGGGTTAGATTTTGATTTGAACAATCTAAAAATCAGATACTCAACAGCCAAGGATAAAGAATATGATATTTTGTTTGAAAATCCAATAGCCTTCAAATTATTAGACGAATTTGATTTAGGTAAATACTTGAAGGATGATACAATTACAAGTAATATGATATTTGAAATTAAGGAAGGCGGATTTTTAACAAATGAGAAAGAAAACGGAAGCTTCATTTCAGATCAAATAAGTCAACAAAGAGAATTTCTCATAAAAGGAATTGATGATTGCCTCTTTGTTATAGCTCCAAATAAACCGAAAATCAAAAAGGTAAATTTAAAGAACGTTCAATTAAAACAAATTGTAACACAATTAAAACGAGATGCAAATAGAAATACGGCATACTTTGGATTCAACGAATGGACAGAACACGAATATTGCATTAAAGCTAATACTGATGGCTTAAAACTATTTGCCTCTATATTACTTGAAGCCGCAGAAATTGAAGAAGAAGGTAAATCCCATGGATTAAATAAAGAAGAAATAGAATGGTTATATGATGAACTCGAAATTGATTTTATAGAATGGACAAACAAAAATCGAGAAGACTTAGTAAACAATACTCCAAAAGAAGCTGGAATAAAATGGTGGAATTTTTTACTTTGGATTGGACTTGGAGGAATTGGATATTTAATAATAGCTGGAGTTATCTTTACAATAAAATGGATTACCGGCACATTTTAAGCAAAAAAAAACCTAAATTCATCAACTACCTCTCCTCACAAACTAACACTCCCCCACAACATGAATAAATCAAACATCGGCTCGCGTTTGAACAAATAAAACTTATTCCCACATACATTAATCGGTACTCCTATAACATTCATCAACGCCCACGTATTTTTTGCTTTGGGTTCACCCAAAATAGCTTGCGTTTTCACGTTCATTATCGTAGCTGATGCTCCATATCCAAATACCACTGGACCTGAATCAACATCAGACACACTTACACCATTCTCATGTTCCTTCACGAATTGTATCCCTAAGTAATCGTCAATCAATAACTTTTTAAAACTTGCATTATATGTTTTATCATCTCCATAACCTCCTTTGCTCAATGCATAAGTTATCATAGCACTCGATGAACCTCGCACAATATTAGGTGTAATTCCAGAATGATGAATCAATCCTGAATCGTGTTTCGCATTCTCGAAAAGCACCTTAATCCATTCTCGCTTAAGACTCTCATCTTCCAATCCTATAAGTCCTATAAGATTATCAGCTGGCCAACTAGCATCAAAGTAGGAATCTAGTTCTACTACTGCATTAGATTGCGCTTGAACCAGTCGCTCGTTAATTAGTCTCTTGTTTTCATTTACACGTTCCTTAATATTGGAATGTAGAAACAATTCACTGGATGAATATTCTGATAATACTAACAAAACCCAAGCATTATAAAACATGCCATAAGAAGGATTCATGTCTTTAGTAAAAGTCTTTTTGGCATTACTTGAAAGTATTCTCTTTATACAGCGATCGACTATAAGTGAGCGACTTTCTAGAACTTCTCTTTTAGCTGAATGCTCGATAATAGAAAGTGCTAACAATGCATTACTGAAAATTTTACCTTCGGGAAATCGATCTTGTAAAACATCATCGTATCCATCATCAAGTAACTCAGACAAGTAATTTATCTGATTATTAATAGATCGATTTTTTAGGAATTTACTGTATGGCGTAATAAGATTAATGAAAATATAAGCAAGCAGAAATAAACCAATAACTTTCAGAATTCTCTTCAGCCTTGTTATTAACCTGAGTTCGATGTTAACTAGCTTATACATTTCGTTGATTTAGAGCTAATTAAGAAACACACTTTCTTGGTTTCTATAAATAAATTTAGGTTTTACTTAGTTCTTAATAAAAAGAACCTTAGAAATTCACCATTATCTTAGTTGAATTTGCTCCATTTATCCCGATAAATGTTCTCAAAATCGCCTAAATACTGGAGTTTTCTAAGATTTGTATTGCGCAATTTAAATCGAGCTCAGGTTTTAATCCCATTATACATATTAATTAGCCAATAACACCTTAACACAAGATACTCGTCCATATAAAACGTCACGTAAATAAGAAATATTTTTGGGTCTCAACCCAAACGAAAAACAAACTAAGCTTTATTCTTAGCTACCAGCTTGCCTAGCCTTTTTTGCATCAATAAAGCTTTTGATGAAAAACACCATTGCAACTATTGTACTTAATAACATGATTCCAACACGTAGCATAGCCATAGTGTCTTCTCGACCTATCGCAGCCTTAAGAGGCATAGCTAATCCTAGTAAAATAAGTAATGTTGCAACAACTGCTATATGAGCTATAACTTTATTTTCTTTACGAACTCCTGTGTTCAAAGCTAAAAGAATTACTCCAAAAACAGTGGGAATAAATGCGGTAGGTGATGGGCTTTCAGCTGAAAAATAACCCCATAATGAAAGGGCAATTAAAAGTATGGCATTGATTAAACTAGCAGTATGGGCTTTCATTTCAAGTAATTATGAGCTTTAAAAATTGATTCCAAAAAGTTAAAGGTATACAATTAAAAATTGTTCATAAACCTAAACTGAGATTTTTTGAATTCTTATACCTTAACAACTTGATATAAATGATTATAAATAAACCTGATGTGATTATAAATTAGAGGCTAATCGTAATCAAATGCAAACCTTGCAAGTGGTATAGAATAACTCATATTGAAATAAAAAGGCACGTTCAAATAAACTCCTGGGTCTTGATTTATAATCCCGAATCCTTCAAATGCCTCCCATTGTCTTATAACTACAAAACTGCCACCAGCACGCTGTATCCCAGCTCCTAAACCTAGTGTAAATTCAAATAAGTGACTTTCGTTAAATTCAAAACTCATTCCTATTTCACCAATACCCGCTAAAAAAGATTGATTCCTGATTTCACTTAACGTTCTCCAATATGTATTTTCTAAAAAAATAAACTCTGACCTTGGTTCCCAAAAACTTACGAAATTAATTCCGCCACCCAAATAGGCACCAAACGATTCATTTTTGTAGAAAAACTTCTGATATGTGGTTCTTAATTTGAACCCTTGTTGTTGACTTGTATAGAGCGTTGCTCCCGTTTCTACAGCTAATCTAGTATTATCAGTAATTCCAAAATCGTGCGTAATCATTACTGCAGGAATATATGAAAGTGCTGAATTTAAATTGATACCTAAACTATATTTGGGCATATCCCAATCGTAATAATATTCGAATTCAGGTTCTTCTTCATCGTTTGAATCATTATCAAAAGTTACTTCTACGTCATCATCATCTGATTCTGTTTGGGCAGAAACATGACAAGTTGAAAATAGCAGAGAAAGACCGAATAGTAAGAATTTTATTTTCATATAAGCTTTGGTATGATGCACAATTAGATTAAAAAAGACCCTGTCGATGCATAGCAAAAACAGGGCCTTCTTATATTATTTAAGCTATTACAGCTTTAACGTAGCGTAGTGTCTAATATCATTAACATTCGAGTAATCATATTGATTAATTTCTGTTTTGCTAACAATAAGTACTTTTCCACCAGTTGCTATTACATCATGAGCTCCACCAGGTATTGAATTTACAAGAGTAATTCCACCTTCGTGATCAAGTTGATATACTAAAGTACTTGAATTAAGATTCGTTACGAACATTAAATCGTTATCGATAGATAATCCTTGAGGAGAATTCAACGCTGAAGCACTAATTAAATCAGGTGCTGTTAGATCATGTACATCATAAACTCTTAATTCATCGATGTTAATCCATCCACCACATGGATCTCCACTTGGTGCTACTGAACTAATTGTTACATAAGCATAATCGTTTTGTGCAACTACAGGATCACAAACGCCAACTTCATCAGCAAATTCGAAGTGTTGAGTTGAGCTTTGTATTTCAGGAATACCATTTCCATTGATTTTAAAAATGTGCATGTCTGTATCAGAACCTATAAAAAGTACATTTTCAGTTTCATACAAATTCTCAATTGTTTCCCCTAGATCGTGTCTATCAATTTCTTTTGGGTTTTCAGAATCACTTACATCAAGAGTAACTAATTCTGAATCAGTTACAGCATAGATAAAGTCTCCTATTACTTTCATGGTATTATATTTACCACTGATTGCACTATCTTGAGTAGCATCGTACTCGACAACTTCCGTACAAGAAAAGAACAAAAGTCCGCATACAAATAGACTTAATATTTGTTTCATAATTATTATGTTTTGGTGTTTAATAAAATGTTTATTTTTAGTTAATATGTTAGTTTAAAATATTTCACAGTCAGCATCTTGAAAGAATTCTTTCTGTTCCCAGTCTACTACTATCCCTTTTTCAAAATCTACGCATTCAAAGATTCCTCTATAGTTTTCAGGAAAATTATTATTCTGGTTATCTCCAGTATATACATCTTCAACGTGAGAAACATACTTTATGTCCGCTTTGTCTGAAATATCTATAGTAATTAAATGCCTAGAATTATCTGCATATAGCAAGTCACCTTCAACTGAAAACTCTGTATTTCCAGGAATATTCCAGAAATATATCTTCACAGGATCCGAAGGTACTGTATTATCAAAAACATGAATTCCTCTGAATCTTTCATTTATATAATAGAAGTCATCAGCAAAGAAAAATGATCCTTGATCATTAGCTTCTCGAGGCTCGGTTGATGATATAAATGAAAAATCGTCTGGTGAAATATAAATAGGCGCTAAACCAGTGCCAGTTTCCCCAGGTGGAAGATCAAAACATGATGTCATATTTATAAATACAAATGCAAAAAGGAAGCTTTGTAATAATATTTTCATTGTTTTTCTTTGTCTGTTGTTTTCAACAACATTTAAGCTAAAAATAGTGTTGATAAGTAAAGTTTAAACGAAGAAATTAAAATTATGTTTTGCATTTCTTCATTCAACACAATAAAAGTACAACCCTAAATTTCTAAAACGAAATAATCCATCAATAAATATTTGTTAAATTTCATTAAGAATATATTAAATGAAAGAAAATTATAGTCCTGGAGTTCTATCTGTATTGCCTTTATTTTATGTAGGTTGGGCAGATTCTGTGCTTGGTCCGTCGGAGCAAAAACTTATCTTAGATAAGATTGAAAACATGCCACATTTAAGTGATGAAGACAAAAACTTACTTAAATCTTGGACCGACCAGAACAATCCTCCTGATCAAGATGTATTCAAAAACTGGAATCTTTCGTTGAGACAGCATAAAGATGAATGGGCTGGGGCCCAAAAAGATAGCTTGGTAAAGCTTGGCATCCTCATGGCTGAAAAAGCAAATTCTGCTGGTGATTATTCCAAAAATCCAAAAGTATACAATGCTTTAAGAGAATTAGAGCTTGTACTTGGTGTTGAAGAAGATCTTGATAGTTCAATATTAGATCACACACTTAATCCGGAGCATAAAAGTGATAAAAATTATGCTCCTTCTCCTTTCAACAATGAAGAAATCACTAATTTTCTGTTAGGCGATAATGCTGAACTTGTTGACAAAGTAACCGCTCTGATAAGTGACCCGTTCTTCTATAATGACGCCGAACTAAGAAGAGATAAAGATAAATATAGAAATCGTGTTCTTGAACAAGCAATCAAATTAGCTGAACACGAAATCAGTTACTTCCCATTTCCCACCGAATATGGCGGCAAAAATAGCCCGAAAGCAACTACTGTTATATTTGAATCACTTGCTTATGGTGACAATAGTTTACTTATAAAATTCGGTGTGCAATTTGGTTTGTTTGGAGGTTCTTTGCACAGTCTAGGAACTAAGAAACATCATGACAAGTATATGAAAGACATGATGTCACTCAAGCTGCCCGGTTGCTTTGCCATGACAGAAACTGGTCATGGATCGAATGTACGTGGACTTGAAACAACAGCCACTTACGATAAAGATTCAGGTGAATTTATAATCCATTCTCCAACTGTTCATGCAGGTAAAGAATATATAGGAAATGCTCTACATTCTAAAATGGCAGTCGTATTTGCCCAACTTATCGTAGACGAAAAAAGTGAAGGCGTCCATGCTTTCCTTGTTCCTTTAAGAGATGAAAACCATAACGAACTAGAAGGAATAAAGGTAGAAGATAATGGTTATAAAATGGGATTGAATGGTGTTGACAATGGTAAAATATGGTTTACTAATGTGAGAATCCCTCGAGAAAATCTACTCGACAAATACGGAAAAGTAGATGAGAAAGGTAATTACTCAAGTCCTATTAAAAAAGCAAGTAAGCGTTTTTTCACTATGCTTGGTGCACTTGTTCAAGGAAGAGTAAGTATTGCTATGGGTGCTAATGCATCAGCTAAAAAATCCTTAACTATTGCCATAAAATACGCGCTTAAGAGAAGGCAATTTAGCCAAACAGCAGGTGCCCAGGAAACACTAATCCTAGATTATCCAAGTCATCAAAAAAGACTTTTTTCCAGATTAGCACGGACATATTCTTATCATTTTGGGCTCGAAGCCCTCAGAAAAAAATTCGTCGAAAAAAAGACAGATGCTGATGTAAGAAAAGTAGAATCATTAGCCGCAGGTCTTAAAGCAATGGTCAGCTGGCATGCAAGCGATACCATTCAAGAATGTAGAGAAGCATGCGGTGGAAAAGGATATCTCAGCGAAAACGCATTTGCTGACATGAAAGCAGATACAGATATATTTACAACTTTTGAAGGTGATAACCACGTGTTATTACAGCTTGTTTCAAAAGGATTATTAACAGAATTCAGATCGGAATTTTCAGATGGAGGATTTTTAAGCATTGTAAAATATTTAAGCTCTAGATTAGCGACAAGTCTTGGGGAACAGAATCCGTACACAATAAGAAATACAAATTCGGAACATCTATTAAGTGAAGATTTTCATGTTTCGGCATTTGAATATCACGAAAATAAGTTGTTGTTTAGCTTAGCCAACAGAATGCAGAATTACATCAAAAAACGTATTGACCCCAATGTTACTTATGCTAAAGTTCAGAATCACATGATTAGCCTTGCAAAAGCTAGCATCGAGTGCTTTTGTATGAAAGAATTCTATAAAGCAATTAACCTTCTAGAAGACGGAGAATTGAAAAAAGGTATGATTAGAATCGCAAGATTGAATGCGCTGAAATACATCAACGAACACAAAGGATTCTTTTTAGAAAACGACTACATTTCGGGAGGAAAGTCCAAAGCCATTCGTAAACAAATCGAAAATATTCGTACGAAAATAAGACCATTAGCTGAAATTTATGTCGATGGACTTGGAGTACCGAGTAGTTTGTTAGATGCGCAGATTATTAAGTAAACGGTTGTAGATTAAGACTGAAGAAATTCTTTGATAAGTTGCATGAGTTCAACAGGTTTCTCCGCATGCAACCAATGTCCCACGTTGTCCATAGTGACTGTATTCGAATTAGGAAACAATGAAGTAATCAATTCATTGTCTTCCTCAGTTATGTATGCAGAATTTCCACCTTTTACGAAAAGACAAGGACCATCATATGTCTTATCAGTGGGCATAGGAGCAATGATATTATCGTATTCTTTACGTAACAACTTTGTGTTCATTTTCCATGAGAAACCACCTTCTTTTAATCGTTTAATATTTTTCAACAAGAAAGCGGTTGTCGCTTGATCACCACCTAGTTTTTCCATCAATACATTCTTAGCATCAGCTCTTGATTCCATACTTTCAAAATCAACAGCGTCCATTGCATCGAAAACTTGTTGATGCCGATTACTATATTGACGAGGAGCCATATCTAAGACAACCAATTTCTCCACCATATCTCCGTATTCTAAAGCAAAACGCATTGCGGTTTTACCTCCCATACTATGACCTACTAAAAAGCTTTGATGAACCCAGTTATCATCCATAAAATACTTGAGATCTTCCGAGAGAATATCATAAGAAAATTCATCGGTATGTGGCGATTTACCATGATCGCGTTGATCAAGTAAATAGACCATGTATTCTTCTCCAAGTTTACGACCTATTGTTGCCCAGTTATCCAATGAACCAAATAATCCATGTAAAATAATTAATGGGTCACCTTGACCGTAAATTTTATGATTTAATTCCACTTTCATAGTGCAATGTTCTGAAATTCAATTTAGATTTCCACTTATCTTGAGAAAATTATTAATTTAATGCAAAACTTTTCAAAATGAAAAAAGCGCTAATCCTTGTATTTACACTAATAACTTTGGGGCTTCAAGCCCAAAAAACATATATACATTGTGGAACAATAATAGATGTTGAAAAAGCGAAAACAACTAAAAAGCAAACTATAATTGTTGAAGGAAAAAAAATTCTCGCAATCAAAAATGGTTATGAAGAACCTACTGACGATGCATCAGTGATTGACCTCAAAGAATATACAGTTATGCCAGGATTAATGGACATGCATGTTCACATAGAACACGAATCAAATCCTAAGCGATACGAAGAAACCTTTCGTAAAAATGACGCTGATGTCGCCTTAAAAGCTACCCAATATTGTGAGCGAACATTGATGGCAGGATTTACAACTATAAGAGATTTAGGAGGTACAGGCGTTAATGTTTCATTACAATCAGCAATAGATAGAGGTTATATTGCAGGGCCAAAAATTTATACAGCAGAAAAAGCAATTGCAACTACAGGTGGTCATGCCGATCCCACTAATGGTGTGAAAAAATCATTAATGGGTGATCCAGGTCCTAAGGAAGGTGTTGTAAATAGTCCTGAAGACGCTGCAAAAGCAGTAAGACAGCGTTACAAAAATGGCGCAGATTGTATCAAAATAACTGCAACAGGAGGGGTTTTATCTGTCGCAAAAGATGGCAGTGGACCACAATTCACAATGGAAGAACTCGAAGCAATTATTAAGACAGCTAATGATTACGGAATGACTACTGCAGCACATGCACACGGGAAAGAGGGAATGATGCGTGCAGTAAAAGCAGGAATAACAACGATAGAACATGGGACGATGATGGATGAAGAAGTAATGGATCTCATGATTGAAAAAGGTACTTATTATGTGCCAACTATCTCAGCGGGAAAATTCGTAGCAGAAAAAGCAAAAATAGACGGTTTTTATCCGAGTGTGGTTGTCCCTAAAGCCCTCGCTATAGGACCAAAAATACAAGAAACTTTCGCAGCTGCGTACAAAAGAGGTGTGAAAATAGTCATGGGAACAGATGCAGGTGTCAGCCCTCATGGTGACAATGGATTAGAGTTTGTATACATGGTAGAAGCGGGAATGAAACCCTTAGAAGCTATAATATCAGCAACCTTAACTCCTGCAGAAATGCTAAAAATTACGGATGAAAGAGGGATTTTAAAAGAAGGCTTAATCGCCGATATTGTAGCAGTAAAAGGCGACCCACTTTCCGATATTAACCTCCTTACTGATATACAGTTTGTCATGCGTGACGGAGTAATTTATAAAAGGTTAATCGAATGATTAAGTCTGTATTACTTAAAAAATGTCACAACAAACTAAAAGCTAATTTGTACATTAATGAGCTTAATAGTAGAGGCATTTATACTTTTATCGCGAATGAACATTCTACAGATATGATTCCGTTTGGTGATGGAGGATATGAATTACGTGTAGAAATCGACAAACTAGATAAAGCGTTAACTATTATTGAGGAAATGGATGCCAGCTTTCAAAAGGAAGAAGACTTTCACGAAGCAACTCAAGAAGATATAGCATATGAAAAACTAAAGAATGATAGAAAAGAATGGAAAAGAAAGAGAGATGTATTTACTTATATACTTTTGACATTATTTATCATTCTACTTTTAGCATCTTATATTTATAGAAACCGAATCATTTAGCACAAACCTCTAATTCAATACATTTTAAATATTAACATTTTATATGATATGTTGGCATGATTATTGTTTTTAGATATAGTATTATCTAAATAAAATATAATCAAGCTATGGCAATTTTAAAAGTAATTGAAGTTTTATCAAATTCAGAATCAAGTTGGGAAGATGCAACAGAAAAAGCTGTTTCTAAAGCTTCTAAATCTTTAAAAGGAATTAAATCTGTTTTCGTACAATCACAATCTGCAGTTGTTGTAGATGGAAATGTAAAAGAATATAGAGTAAATCTGAAATTAACATTCGAAGTAAAGGATTAATTCAGTTTGCACTTAATAATTGATAAAAATTCTAAATCGTTCATGCTTTTCATTTATTGAATAGCATCTTACGATGAGAATGAATGACCGCTAAGATATTTCTTAGTGGTCATTTTTTTGCCAATGGAAAGTAAATAAAAATTACTTTTGCAAACCTCTTATAATAACATCGGTAATTGTCTTTTTAACCTGGTCTTTATCAAGCGCTCTACCTGGTTTATTATAAATATAAATCCATTTAAAAGAAGAAAGAAAAGCTTGGAACAAGATGAAAGGATCTTCATTTACTAATACTTCTTCATTTACACCTCTAGCTATAATATGTAAAATTCTCGATTCGTATTCTTTTCGAATTGCTCTGAATTCGCCCAATGTTGGTTCTTCAAGATATCTCCATTCATCGCTAAAAACTGTGGCTGACACTGGATCTTCCACTGCAACCTCAATATGAAAGTAAGACATAGCACGTAAGATATCAATAATACCTTCATCTTCTTTCATCACCTTATTCATGTGATTAAGGTACTTGTTTGCCTCACTCATGCATATCTGAGCTAGTAATTCTTGTTTTGAAGAAATATGTGAATAGAGACTTGATGCTTCAAGCCCAACCTCTTTTGCTAATTGACGCATAGAAGTTGCTTGGTAACCATAATCTTTGAAAAGTCGAGCAGCAGCTTGAAATATGATTTCTTTTTTAGTCAATTTTGCCATTATACCTCATCAAAATTTACAGTGATATGCTTTGATTTTGGATAAGCTTGGCAAGTTAGGATGAAACCTCTTTCTATCTCATCTTTCTCTAGACCATAGTTTACATACATTCCCACTTCCCCTTCTTCTAGCTTCCCTTTACATGTCGCACAAACACCTCCTTTACAAGCAAATGGTAAATCCGCTCCTTCCTTCAAGGCTTTATCAAGTACATTGTCATCAGCCTTCGAGAAACTCAAATTCATTTCTTTTCCATCGAGAATGATAGTCATCGATTTCGCAGATTCGTCTTCTTTCCCTAATTCTTTTCTAGCTTTCCTAGCCTCATCGGCAGCTCCTGTCCCGAATAATTCAAAGTGAATTTTGGAAGAATCAACACCTTTTGATTGAAGTTCATCTTTTACTTCCATGATCATTTTTTCAGGACCACATAAGAAATAGTGACTCGTATTTTTAATATCGAACAACCTATCCCACTGAGCTATTTTGGCACCATCAATTCGACCATTGAACAAGTCGCTATCTTGAGCTTGTCTTGAAAGTACATGATAAGTAGACATCCTAGAAGTGTATTGATTCTTCAAAGATTCCAACTCTTCCAAAAACATAATAGAACGCACATTTTGATTACCATAGAATAAACTAACCGTGCAATCATTCGGTGTTTCTAATATCGTTTTTATCAACGAAAGAATAGGCGTTATACCTGATCCCGCAGCAAAGAAAACATAATCTTTATTACCTTCACCTTCACTAGGATTGGTAAAACTCCCTGCTGCTTCTGATATCTTTACTCTGTCTCCCACTTTCAATTCCCTATTAGCATAAGTTGAAAACCTTCCACCTGGCACTTCTTTTATCCCTACGGACAATCGGTCTTCACTAGTAGAAGTACATATACTGTAGGAACGTCTTATTTCTTCACCATCATGAATGTGTGAAAAACTAATGTATTGTCCTGCTTGGAATTTAAGAACTTGGCTTGAATCTTCCGATACAAGATCAAGTCTAACGCTATTTTCAGTTAAGCGTTCTATGTGGGAAATCTGGAAATTATACCAATTCATATTTTACGAATGAACGTTCGTATGCAAATATGTAAAATGAATTTAACAATAGCTTTAAATTGAATATATATTAATAAGTTTTTCGGAGATGATTTGAGAAATTACAATTTATGCAGACAGTCTTAGCAAAAATAAATTCTATTTGGGTCAAGCCCAAAATTAATAGCAGCCTAATAAAGTTTACATAATACAACTAACTGAAAACAAAGTCATTGAACCATTGTTCAAAGGTAACAACACGTTAAAAGTAAGAGCTGTCTATTTTTTCTTTACACGACTTCAAAATAAAATCACAAGTAGGTGCAACGTATTTGAAAAAGCTCTTGTATAGTATTTCGACTAGTCGCTTTAAACTTTTAATAATTGAAAATTAAAAAAATGAGACAAATTAAATTTATTGCCCTATTAATGTTAGCTGTTACTTTTTTAGTAACATCTTGTACACCTGAGAATCAAGAAGTAGTTATTGATATTGACACAGAAGTTAAGGATCATATTGAAAATAACTTAGTCACTAGATCTAATACGAATTCCAACAACGAAATAGTTCTTGCTTGTTTAACTTTTGAATTTCCTTTCGGTTTATTAACTGAGAACGATGAAGAACTCATAATAGAAGATTTTGAAGACTTTGAAAATGCTTTATTAGATACCTCGAATTTAGTCATTGATTTTGTTTATCCATTAAATGTTATTTTAGAAAATGGAGATATCGTTACAACAAGCGACATAAATGAATTAGGTGAATTATTTGCATCATGTGTTCCAGATAATGGATGGGTTAATAATCAATTCCCTGCTTTCCTTATTGATGATAGTTATTGCGTAAGTTCTGTATACCCTTATAATGTAAGTGATATGGATGGTAACATTTACGAAGTTGATTCTGAGCAAACATTCATAGATTTACAAGCTGCAAATGAAATTTTATTCTTCGAATTTCCTCTTGTTGTAATTACGAATGATACAGGAGAAGAATTAATTATTACTAATGAAGAGGAATTTTTCGAAGCATTACTTAATTGTGAGCAAGTCAATCAACCATGTGATAGCATAATATGGGATGGATGGATTGGTTGTTATGAAATTTCATTTCCTGTAAGCTTAGTTCTAGCAGATGGCTCTGTTGTAGAAGCACAAAATGACGAAGAATTATCTGTCATATTATTACAAGAAAATGTCGTTTCCTTTGCCTTTCCTTTGGATTTAATAGACCCTCAAACTGGACTTGTTACTACAGTAAATAGTAACGAAGAATTAGACTTATTACTAATAAGTTGTTATGACTTAGGAGATTTAATACTCCCTCTAGAAGTTCTACTAGAAAGTAATGGACCCTGTTTTGATGTTGTATTTCCTTTAACTGTTATTACAAATAGTGGAGATCAATTCGAAGTTAATTCGATTGAGGAATTAGAGGGGTTTGCCAATCAAGGAGCTTCTATACTTACACCTTTTACAATAATTTTACCTGATGGCTCAACTCTTTCAGTCGGACTAGATACAATTATAGAGTTTGCCAACATACTAGAAAACTGTTAACAAACAAATTAAATAATGTAAGCACAAATTGTGCTTACATTATTTTTAAAACCAACGAACTTTGATTGATTCAATAACCATAAAAAAGTGCCTTAAGGGGAATCAAAGAGCTTTCAAAGAAGCTTACAATGATTCGTTGCCCTATGTGCTGTCGGTTGTTAGCAGATACATTTTCGACAAGTCTGCACGACCAGATGTAGTTCAAAATGTGTACATAAATTTTTTCAACGCACTGAAAAAATTTGACTCTAAACGAGGGAACATTAAAACATTTTTACGAATCATTACCGTGAATACTTGTCTTACTTATCTGAAAAAAGAATCCAAAGCTCCATTTATACATTCACTTGACGTAATTGAAGAAACGTCTATTTCAAGTGAAACTGAAAACAAAATACTAGAGCTAACTAAAGAGGACATTTTAGAATTACTAATAGATATGCCCCAAGGATATAAAATTGTCTTTCTCTTATCTGCAATGGATGGATTCAGCCATGTAGAAATCTCTGAAAAACTAAATATTACGCCTGAAACATCAAGGTCCCAATTCTTTCGAGCTAAAAAATGGCTTGTCAAGAAGTTTAATAATTCAACATTAATCCAATCATATGGAATCTTTTAATAAAAAAATACAAGATAAATTCGAAGAACATTCGAATGATATTCCTAGCGAATTTAGTTGGGATAACCTCGGTGAAGGTATTTTAGAAGGTGTCGATAAAAAGAAGAATTCCAAAAAACGCTACTTTCTTTTATTCCTTTTAGCCTTTGGGATAATAGGAATCACGGCTACTACTTTCTACTTTGTTGGTAGAAATACAAACAAACCTATCGTAGCACAAGAATTAAACACTGAGAATGAAAACAACTTCGTCAAAAACATTGAAAACACTTTAGAAAACAAGATTAATAAGCCAATTATAACTGAATTAAAACCTGAAAAATCTATAAACAGTTCTGCTGCAAGTAAATCAATAAAAGAAAATAATACATACTCGAAAACACAAGAAGAGATCATTCCTACCAATAGTTTAACTATTAAACGTATGATAACGCGGGATGATGGAAATGATAGGTTGAAAAATGAAAATTCAGTCTTCAGCCCTGTCAAAGTTAAACAGCAAGAAGTAGAAGAATTAATGCCGAATAGTAATGAAAAAATCATTGCGCCTTCTACTTCTTTTGCTGTTAATGAAAACAGTATTTCTCCTACTAATTTTGGGCTCGAGCCCAAAAAAGAAACTGGCTTGTTAGCAATTTATCCTTTTGATTTTAATTATCAAACAAACATGCCTTTACCCGAATTAAACTTGCCATCAAGCATTATCGTGCTTGCTGTAGAAGATGAAACAACCCAACCAATAAAGAAGGTGAAACATTCAATCGGTATAACAACTGGACTCATAGGCTGGAATTACACCTCGGAAGTTTTTGATTTAGAAAGCTATGAAACAACTTTAGCTTCTTGGAATGCGGGCTTGAATTACGGCTATCATATCAACAACCGTTGGTCTATTTCTACAGGGTTGACTTATGGATCATACAGGAGTAGATTAAGAAATGTTTTCACAACGGTTACTCAACATTACAACGAGGACGCTGTTCAAAATGTAATTAACAGAGTAACAGGTGAAAGTCATCAGGTGGTAGGAGCCAATGAAACGGTTACCACACAGACATTGATTGTTCACCACAATACATTGAATACATTATCTGTACCAGTAAGTTTATCCTACCTACATCCTGTGAGTGATCGATTATCCATAGGATTGACAGGAGGCGTACAATGGAACACTTTACTTTCTAGAAATGGAAGAGGAATAAATACGGCGCTTCAATTGCTTGAATATAGTGATTTACCAGCTCTTCAATCTAACTTCTTTAGCGGTACACTCGCTATAAATGGATCCTATAGATTAATGAAACAGACTCACATTGAAATGAGGCTAGGCGGAAATCAAGCGGTGCATTCATTTGAATTTTCTTCAGGAGATAATCGCAGTATTGAAGGAATCAACTTGAATGTGGGAGTAAGAAGGTATTTTTAAAACTGCCCTCGCATTGTAATACTTATATGCCTTCCTGCACCTGGAACACCACTTGCAAAAGGAACATAAAACTGGTCAAGGATATTATCCATTCCCACTTGCAGCGTAAATGACTTATGAATTTCAAATGCTGCGGTTGCATGTAAAGTATACCAACTTTCACTTCCATTCTCCGTAGCAAATTCTGGATTATCAACTGATCCCCCATAATTATCTAGTGGTTTGAAACCATTGAATCTTGTTCCCGCTTGCAGCTGCAATCGATCTTTTTCATATGTCATAAAAACACGACCATAATTCGGTGGGATATGTCCTAATGGATCGTCTACATCTCCCTTATTTACAACTCTACCCATGAGTACATTATAACTCGCTTCTACGTTTAATCCTTTCGCAATCTGTTGATCAATGTTTACAGAAACTCCTTGTATAAAAGCGTTTTCAGCATTTACATTAGCTACAATATTGAAGGTGTCATTGTTGGTCACATAGATTGTTTCTCCGCTTGGCAAAGTGAAGTTTTCTCGAATAATTGCATCCTGCAATTGCGTGTAAAATCCTGTAATTGAAAACTGAGATCCTTGTTTTTGATACGATAAAGTTAATTCCCCGCTTATTGATTTCTCAGGTAATAACTGATCATTCGGAACAGAAATTTCATCGTTATTCAAACGCGTTTTCGCAATGTCATCTATATTTGGCGCACGGAAAGATGTCCCTAACAATGTACGCATATTAAATCCCGCAGGTAATTTCACATGAAAACCGATTGATCCATTTAACGAATGATTCCTATTCGAAATCCCCTCATAAAAATAGTCTGGCCATTCAAACACATTATCTCTTGCAAAGCGAATATCAACTTGATTATAATCATATCGAGCACCTAAATTAATCTTATACCAACTATCCGACAAGTAGTAATATTGGGCGTAAGCCCCTGAAGAATACGAACGACCTAAGTCATTCGGATAACGTGTTAATCCTCCCTCTACTCTATCACCTGACGCATAAGTTTCTTGAAAAGCAGTCGAATTCAAATCATTGAAATTCCCATCTATCCCATAATAGAACTGATGATTTTCATTAACTTTTGAAAAATCCAAGGTCGTATTCAAGATATTAAGCCGTTCGTTTTGTTCCTCTATAAGATCACTCCCAAAAAAACTTGTAATCCGTACTTCATTTACATTTTGATAAGCAACAATCCAATTTACTTTATCGAAAAAAACAGATTCTTCTACTACATACTTTGTCGTAACGCTGGATAAAAACCGTTGTTGCGGACCATAATTCCACTGTGAAAACATTTCTTAATCTACTCCTGTATGATCCATAAGTCAACCCTGTAGAA
>CAZMKA010000066.1:0-17867 GCA_964566605.1 uncultured Saprospiraceae bacterium
GTTGCATTGTCACTTAATATAAGTGATCTTATTCCATTCCCAATAAATTGTTGACCGTGTCCAATTTCTAAATTAAGAAAATCATTTACTTTTAGTCCTGCATATGCTTGTGCATTCAAGAAGTCATATGCTCGTGTATTCAGATTAAAATCAAAGTTTTTATAGAATGCATTTCCTGGAATTGCTTTATAACGTCTTATCGTGTTTTCATGGTAAGAAAGAAAGGTGGATTGATTTTCAAATATTTTCGAACTAAAGTATATTCTGTCACCAAGTTGTCCTTGAAATTCTACTCCTCTTGTATTTCTTAGTTGATGGGAACTGCCATTTTCAAGCCCTGCCTGTAAAAACAATATAGGATCAAGTGCGAAATAAAACTTATTGTTTTGGTATTCAAAAAAATGAGCTTGATTACGATAAAAGTTTTTTATGAGTGAGACTGGCTCGCGCTCTACTGGACTGGAAAATGCTTGATATAAATTAAGAATGTAGGCTTGATCATAGATTTCTTTTGGGCTCAAGCCCACCGAATCAAGTGAATTGATATAGTTGTATACTTCATCTCTATAAAGAGGCGACATGTTTGTATGTCCTTTGAAATAGCCATACTTTATTTCAAATCTGTCAATCAATCGACCAACTCGATCATTCTTTTCAACCCTGCCTGCTTGTCCTATAACACTGAATGTAGTTAGTATAAATAGGGAAACTAATAATATTCTCACGTCTTAAAATTTAAAAGAAAGTCTTTAACAAAGTTATCAAAACTATGACCTTCCTCTTCTATAAATTTGACTTTTATGGGGAGAATGTAAATTGGGATATTGTGTTTTTGTAAGAATTCACGGTGTTTATCTAGTCTTGTGCTATCTTTTTCAGTTGTAATTACTACTTTTTTATCACCATCTAGCTCTTGAAAAGCACGGTGAATCAAACTCACCTCATGTGGTTTGAAATTATGGTGATCTTCGTACGAATGGATATTTATAAACCCTACTTTACTTGAAACGTATTCTTCGAGGTAAATAGGTTTGGCAATCCCACTTAGTAATATAGCTTGAGTGTCGAGGTCAAGTGTAATTTTCTTTTTTGCATCATACATGAAATAAGGAGTTCCATATTCATAAGTTGAAAAATAGACTTGAACATCTTGATGCTTTGTTAGCTTTTTTCTCCATTCTTCTCGTTCTTCTATTGAAATATCAGCAGGACATTTCGACACTATAATTAAATCTGCTCTTGATGCAGCTGATCGTCCTTCACGTAATCTACCAGAAGGAATCAGATGGTCTTTTATATAAGGGAATTTATAGTCAGTAAGTAGAATGTTTAACGATGGAGTAATTGCCCTGTGCTGAAAAGCATCATCAAGAATGATAGTTTGAAGGCTAGGGTAGTCACCGATCATAAGTGGTATACCTATCGCCCTTTGTTCCGAAACTGAAACAACTACATCATTATATTTTAACTTGTATTGTAAAGGTTCATCACCTACATCATCCACAGTATGTTGACGAGTAACCTCCTTGTAGCCTGAAGATTTTCTCATGTAACCTCTACTTAAGACACCCACATTTAAGTACGGTTTCAATAGATTCAGTAAGTATTCTACATGAGGTGTTTTACCACTACCACCCATAGAAAGATTACCTACACCAAAAATGGGAATATTGAAAGAAGAAGACTTCAATAAGCCTGAATCATATAAAACATTTCTGGCGCCAATTATCAATCCATAAAGAAGAGATAAAGGCGCCAGTAAGATTTTCAGCAAGAAATGCTGTGACATATTTATTTTTTTGGATGGACAAGATTCATCTCTTCTATAAGATGTCCTGCTCCAGCATATTTATCAATAACAAAAAGTACATAACGGATATCAACCATAATGTTTCTACAAATTGAAGGATCGTAATTTATATCACTCATCGTTCCTTCCCATACTCTATCAAAATTTAATCCTATTAAGTTCCCATTAGCATCAATAGCGGGACTTCCACTATTTCCACCTGTCGTGTGATTAGAACCTATAAAACAAACTGGAACTTTACCTGAATCATCAGCATATTGTCCATAATTTTTTGTTCTATATAAATCAAGTAGCTTTTCGTCTAGATCAAACTCGTAATCGCCTGGCACGTATTTTTCTACCACACCATCAAGATAAGTTACAGGTTGATAATATACAGCATCCCTCGGATAATACCCATTGACTTGACCATATGTTACTCTCATAGTACTATTAGCATCGGGCCAGAATGTCTTGTCTGGAAACACCTCGATTAGGCCTCTCATATAACGTTTTTGGAGAAGGTCGATTTCTGCTTTAGTTTTATTATATGGAGCTGAAACTTTAGTATCATAGATTTTTTTCCAGTCACTATAAAGGATGTAAACTGGATCATCTTTAAGTTTTTTTACAGCTTCTTCAGGGCTTTCGCCCAAAATTTTCATTAACATTTCACCATCCTTTAATGCAGAGCGCTGATAGATGTCATTGATATAAGATTCTAGACTTTCACCTTTTACATTGAAAGCTGTTGGTATAAATTGTTTTTCTACATTATTTCTATAAAGGTCAGCAAGTGCAATGAATACGTCTCTATCAATATCTTGATTGTAGTTTTTGAATACACCTTCAAGGTAAGGAATAACTCGTGCTTTGAATGCATTATATGATGCTTCATCACCACTCTCGTATTGTGAAATCAAACGACCTATAACACTCGCATTACTTAATACTTCTACATTTCGACCTACAACTTCATTGTAATAATCACGCGTATATGCGTACTTTTCAATTTCAGAATAATGTTCACCGAATTTTTTTGTCAGGTGCCCATATTGTCCCCAAAGAGCTGGGTCAGCTTTCACTTTTTTATCAAACTCTTGTTCTAGTTCGATCTTCTTATTTACAGCTTTACTTTTTTCTAAACCTGTTTTTTCACCAATCCATTTTTTCCAGTAATTCGCAATACGTGCAAATTTCGAAGCATATTGAATACGCACTTTCTCGTCAGCTCTCATGTACTTATCCATGATTTTTAATGCAACATCTCTTATCTCAATTTTTGCTGGATCAAGTACATCAACAATTTGTCTCACAGCAACAGAAGGGAGATACTGAGTTGTTCTACCTGGAAAACCGAAAACTAATGTGAAATCACCTTCTTCTACTCCGTCAAGTGAAACAGGAAGACTGTATTTCGGATTGAAAGGTTTATTTTCAGGACTGTATTCAGCAGGTTCATTGTTTGGTCCAGCGTAAATTCTAAAAAGTGAGAAGTCACCTGTATGTCTTGGGAATACCCAGTTATCGGTGTCTGCTCCAAATTTTCCTATTGATTCTGGCGGTGCTCCCACAAGTCTTACATCAGGGTAAGAAACTGTTTGAAAAGCAAAATATTGATTGCCATTATAGAATGGACGAATGATTAATTCTTGAAATTGACCAACTTCTATTGTTGAACGGTATGCAGCTAGATTTTTATCTACCACTGCTTGTACTTCTTCAGGTGTCATACTATCTGTTACACCGTTAAGAATTTGTTCAGACACGTCATCTATTCTTTCTATAAAACGCACAAATAGACCAGGGTTCGTTAATTCCTCATCTTGATTCATAGCCCAAAAACCCTTTTTCAAGTAGTTGTTTTCTAAGCTTGAATGCGACTGAATTTGACCATATCCGCAATGGTGATTCGTAAGAACAAGTCCTTCATTTGAAATAACTTCACCAGTACAAAATCCTCCAAAGTGAACGATAGCATCTTTTAATGAGCCTTGATTCACAGAATAGATTTGTTCAGCCGTAAGCTTCATTCCCATCGTTTGCATTTCGTCTTCGTTTAGTGCTTTTAGTAGCTGGGGTAACCACATTCCTTCACCTGCAAACATTAGCGTGCTGTATGAAATAAAAACAACTAATAAGATTCCTTTCAATTTATTCATTTTGATTATTTATAATTTAGTTCTTAGTTCATTATAACAATTATATTATAATGGGGTTTAATACAGATTGAACCCGACTCTCTTTGGATAATTACTGAATTTTAACCGCAATTATAAAGTACAATCTGTATAAGGCTGTAAAAATAGTAAATTATAAACTTTACAGAAGAATAGCAACTGACAGTTAATTTGCAGTTTTAGGAATTGAAGAATTTATTGAATTGTAAACGCTTGTTTTACATACTTTTTAATTGAATAATAATAACACAAGAGACCAATTTTGAAATTAATTAGTTTAATTCCAAATATAATCTTCATTCTCAAGTGGATGTATTTCTAGTTTTTCTGAAATTTCCAATGTTGAGTTCCACCAGTTATTGTAGATAGTTGCGATTTCTGGTAAAACAGAAAGCTGATCGGGAATTTCGTCTGTGCTTATTTGATACACTCTAGGATTTAGAGACGCAAATAAGTAAAAGTCTGGATCTTCTATTTCATCCATTCTTATTCCTTCTATAGTCCATAAAACATACATTCCTATGCTAACTTCTTCCATGTAAAATGAGGAGAGTGGGTTTCTAGGAAAGTTAGTAACTATCGTCTCATCGTTCCTATATTCCAAAAGTTCTTCAATTTCAGTTGAACTGAAATCTGGTTTCTCAAATGTAGATTGATTGTCACCTTCTTTTAAAGATTCTATAAATGTCTCCACAGTGGATAAGTCACTATTTTGATTCGTGCATCCCACTATCAGAAATGAGGTCAATAAATAAATAATAATATGTTTCATAACTTGATGATTAAGTATCTATTTGTAGAAACGTAAATCTTTGTACTAAGGTTGGGTGTTTTTGGGTTCAACCCAAAAATATCGCATAGTATAACTGTTGTAAAAAAGAGTTAATCGAGCATGTTATATAACCCAAAACTTCATAAAATGCTAAAAAGTATCCTAAAATTAAAGCTAAAAAAATCAAGCCTGTTTTGATCCATTTTATATTACCATTATCATATCTTATTATGATGATTAAAGTAGTGATAATCAATAGAAACAAAAGCGCACCTATAGCAAATGTAATTAATGGATTTGTTCCAGAAAAAAAGCATATAAAACATTGTCTACAGACGAATAGAATTGCCAATAGTAGGGCATAAAAAACACCTTTTTCCAGGCCATTTTCCATTTTAAAACTTAATTACTTTGCAAATAGATTTTGTTAGCCACAACTATTTCAACTGCATTATTCGCAATTATCTCACCATTATCTTTGACACTGTAGATTCAGATTTTATAAAATACATACCTGATGTCCAAGCTGAAGTATTGATACTTGTGTTGTTAATCACATTTCCTGAATACACACTCTTTCCAGTCATGTCATAAATTCTTATAAAATTAGAATGAGCTGAATCGTTAAATTCAATAATGAAAAAATCATCAGCTGGATTCGGATAAATCTTGAATTCTTTCGTCTCTATAAAGTCTTCAGTATTATCTATCGCATTAGTGTTTTCAGCATTGAAAGTAGGATTCATCTCTACGAATGGTCCTGTTCCGTTTGGAAATCTTCCGTACGAAATATCAGTTAATTGAGAAGGATATGCAATTGCATCAAGTATACTATTATCCTGAGGACTTACTAATAAGATTGTTTCACCTGATGATGAAAGTTTGAAATTAGTATGTAATCCATCTTGGTCTTGATCATTATCAGCCCACACAACTAAATAAGCTCCGGGAGCAATTACTGTATTCACTGGAAAAGACCATTTTGTAAGATCATCAGCATCATCAGTTAGATAGTATCCACTTAAATCCAATTCATCCATACCATTATTATAGAACTCTATCCAATCATCAAATTCGCCATCTTGATCTGCTTCAGTTACATCATTCGATGCCATGAATTCATTAATAACTACTCCACTCGCTGAATTGTCAAATGCATTGATTTCGTAGAATTCATACTCCGCTCTACGAGGTGAAAATTTACCTAAATCATTATTCTCTGCATAAACATAATACTCCATAAATGGACTACTTATTATGATGTCTGTTCCATAAATTCCATCATTAGCTTCTCCATCTCCATGTGCTCCATCATCAAACATTTCTACTTTTGTGAAAGGTGCAGTTAAAGATTTATTCCTAAATCCTAGGTAGACAGTGTTTGCATTATTTACCGATGATGTAATTGTAATATTATCTAACAATTCAGGACTATTAGTTGATAATGTAATTGCTGTAATCTCAGGTTCTGTTTGATTGAAATCACTTAATCCCAATAAATAATCAGATCTTCCATCCATCAAATTTGATAAACCAGGATATGTTCCACCTCCTGGTCCACCACCACTAGTAATATCCGATGTTAAATTACTAATGAAGTTATTATACGTAAAAAACTTGTTTCCATCTGCTTGAACGGCATCATCGATGATTGTTTGAAGATTACTTGCTGTCGTAAAATAAGATCCATCTTCAAAGTTTTCTTCCACAATAGTTTTCATGTGAGCTAAGTACATACGCTTATATGTAGGATTACTTAGTAGTTTTTGAACCAGTGGAAATTGTGTATCATTCTCATGAAGAAGATGAGTCATTTGTTGTTTGGCTGTTGTGTTATTCAAGTTTATTGTTCCTGTTTGGGAAAAAACACCGAATGATTCATTTAAGTCCCATACAACAGGCATGAACTGATTCTGATCACTTCTGTATAAGTAGTAGTTTTGTGCAAATCTTCCTATGTAACTATCTAGATTTACAATTACATTGTGAAAAGCTAGCATCCATAAAACTCTATTTATATCAAGTATATTTTCTATTTCATCTGTATGATTTGCAAGTGAATCAGTTAAGTCAATAAGATCTTGCCAGCCTTCATCAGATTTTATTTCATACGAATCATAGTAATCTGTACTGTCTTGTCCAAGGTATACAAGATTCGGATAATCTGAAGATTGCGGTCCTGCTCCATCAGGTGGTGAGCACTTGAATCGCGTGTTTTCCTTAGAACCGAAACGATCGCCCATGAATCTTTTGGATATAGATTCTGTATTCGTGTAAAGTCCTATCAATTGACCATTAACATATAAATTTGCATAATTAGCTTTGGGAGCTACCATGTACTGTCCTACAATTTGATAGGCAAGAACTTCTCTGACCATAGAAGGATCTTTATATCCGTTAGCTAATTTTATATCTGTATAACCATCGTATTCTTGCTCCTTATATGTGTCAAGTTCAATGTGCCAAGGGTTTTTTACTTGATTAGCGCTATACGAACTGTTTCCCTTGTATTTAACTCCAACACTATCGAAACTAGTCCCATTAATCGTAATACTTTGCGCCATTATATAACCGGATTCTGCAGAATAAGCATTGTCCATTAGTTGATCCCAATTGCTTTCAGCAAAATTTAATTCTATTGTTTGAATGGTTTCAATATCATAAAAGTCTTGGGCATTGGTATAGTTACTTGATATAAGAATTATAGCAAGTATCGAGTAGAATAATTTCATTTTTGTATATATTATATTGTGATTGGGACACAAAGAAAAGCATATTCCTTCGCTTGAGCAGTGATTTTTTTAATTTTTGGGATTTCAACCATATAGCTGAGGTGAAAAGAATAGATTTAATTCTTTCACTTTATAAGTTTTGGGAACACTCAGTTTATGCAGGTTTTTTGGGCTCGAGCCCCAAAAAAATAAACACTTATGTACTACTTCAAAACCCTTTTGCTCTCTATGAAAACACTCGTCAAAATAAGTATGCCTCCTATTATCGTTCGAAAACTTGGTATTTCGCTCAGGAAAATGACTGCTAATAAGATGCCATAAATGGGTTGAACGCCGCTTATTAGACTTGCGGTTGTTACTGAGAAATTTTTAAAACTCATGAGGAATAATGTGTGACCTATACTGGTTGTCAATAATCCTAGTAAGGCAATATAAGGTAGTTGTGTGTAGACGCTATTCCATTCTATTTCCGTAAAAAATACGGGAATTAGTAAAACAGAAACAATAACAATCTGATAAAACATCAAACTTGTTCCTTCGTATTTCTGTAATTTAGGTTTCATAATAATGTTCCTTATCGAATAACACAATGCTGAAAGAACACCTAAAACTATTGCTAGAGTTACATCACTATCTGTGCTTTCGTGAGGTACTAAGAAATACAAACCTATCATGACCACGATGGCAAGCATTATGTGTATGAATTGAAATTTTGTTTTTAAAATGAGGGGTTCAAGGAGGCTGGTGATTACTGGATAGGTGAAAACGGATAACATACCTATGGCTACACTTGATAATTGAAGTGCATAAAAATAAAGAACCCAATGTGCTCCAAGTAAGGCACTGCCTATGAAAATGATGATTCGATCTTTAGAGACTATGTGAACAGATGATTTTCGCCACAGTAAAATCAAGCCTAAAAAGAAGGCTGCAAAAATTCCTCTTAAGCCAATGATAAGTTCTGGTGGCAATTGTATATACCTACCTAATACTCCTGATGTGCTTATGAAAAGCATAGCAAGATTTATTTCTAGTATCGGCCTTAAGCTCTTTTTATTAGATTCCAAGTTTGCGGAAATTTACTTTTCATACTTTGGCCTTCATGGGCTGTGATTTCAAAGTATAAAGCTGTTGATTTTTTATAAACAAGCGATTTACTATTCAACAGTTGCAACAAAACAATTTTCAAAATCTTCAAGAATGCTATAATTAATATTTTCAGGTATTATTTCAAGACAGTATTTCGAAATTAAAAACACATCATCTTTTGTAAATGTATGATTATTTAATACGTCAATAAAACAATCGTTTTCTAGATTATTTTTTTCAACATAGAATCTTGTATGTTCGTAATAATCTTTCTCAATTACAAAAAGTGTATCATATTGACAATCATAATTACGGAGATAAATAGAATTTGCAGATTGTAATTTTTCGATATGGGAATTATGTGTTTTTGATACTTTCTGAATTTGCATATAACAAGGAATTATACATACTAGGGCTAGAAAGATTAAATTATTTCTAGAAATCTTAAATAAAATACTTGTAATTAATATGGATAAGAAGGGCAATGAAGGCAGAATATACCAGTATAGCTTAGTTTGTGAAAAGGATAAAATGGTGATATGAGACAGTAAAATGATAAACGAAAAAACTTCAATAGTTTTAAGGGGGTAGTTTTTAATAAATAAGATTAATGGTAAGAATATCACAAGGATACCTAAGCCTTTTATAAATAAAAAATTAACATAGTAATACCATTTTTCGTCATGATTTTCATTAACCTCTAAAAATCTGCCACCTAGCTCATTATTAAAAATAGCAGTTAAATAGCCAGGGTCAATTTTATCTCTAATAACGTAATAGCTTATTGTTAAAATCGTACAAGAAATAACTCCTCCAATAAAATAAGGGTTTTTTAGTACAGCAATTAATTTCTTGTTCAGTATGGTGTATATAAATAACCCTGGTATAAATAAACACCCAGCAATTCCTTTAGTGAAAATGGCAAAAAATAGAAATAAACAACATAGAATAATAGACTTATTCTTCTCTGTTTTCAAGAAAAGGAAATAATTCAAACTGTATATTAACATAAATAATGAAAGCAACGAATCATAATCTCCTGTTTTATAGCAATGGGACATTATGATTATGGGGAGGGAAAAATGAATAAATCCAAAAATTATGATTTTAGATATTTTATAATTCAATGTTTTTCTATTAAACGCCAGGAAAATAAATACAAAGAATGCAGATGTTACACTTATTAATCTAGTGCTCAATTCATTAATGCCAAAAACTTTAAATGAAAAGTATTGAATCCAGATAAGAAGCGGTGGTTTGGTATTCCAATGATCTGGTTTATAATGTGAAGTTGTTATAAGAGAAAACTCTTTTTGCAACATCTCAATGGCATTCATTGCATTTCTCGCTTCATCCCATTTTTTAATTGGTAAAGAGTCCAAATGAGAAAATAGAATAAATAGTATGTAGAAAACTACTAAAATAAATAAAATATATTGTACGTTTATTTTCTCTTTCATAACAACCATTTTTACAAATATGAGATTTTTATATTTATCAATTCTATTGTTTTCTTTTCATACACTTTTTTCCCAATGTAAAATTAATTATTCAAATTATAGTCTAGTCTTATTTGAAGACTTTAAAAATACAAGTAAGGAAGAGTTAAGTGAAGATTGGCAATTTGTAAGATGCAACACAAATGATCAAAATGGAAATGAATTCTACAAAGATGAACAATCTGAAATTATTGATAATGACATTCTCAGGATTACTGCCAAAAGAGTTGATCCTTATTGGATAGATAAAAATGGAGATGGTGTGATTGAAGAAGACAATGAAATTGATAGAGAAATAACTTATGAGAGTGGATTGATTATGACTAAGTGCGGAAATGGACAAGGAGGATCATGGCCTATAGTGCATGGATATTCACATGGAATATTTGAAATTAGAGCAAAATTACCACCTACAAGAAATTGGTCTGCATTTTGGATATACAATGGAAATACTGAAATAGATATCTTTGAAGCTTCTGATGAATATATTTTTAGTTCGAATTTACATAATAATGCAGATAATTCAGATTCGGGTACATGTCAAATTTTTCATAAAAGCGATGTTGATTTATCTAAAGATTTCCATACTTTTACTGTTATGTGGAACGAGTTTAAAGTTACTTATTTCATAGATGGAAGAGAATTTAGGACTGTATATAGTGAACAAATAAAGACATGGGATTCTAAGGCATTTATTTTAATTGATTTAGCAATGAGATCATGGTATAATGCAGAAATTGCGCATCTTGACATTGATTACATCAAAGTATGGCAGGCATTAGATAATGATTACACTAAACCATATAAAAATAATAAATCCAATATGCATAATAATATAACCCTGGATCAAGAGGATCCTAACGTTAAATGTGGCATTGAAAACATTTTACCTTTAACGAGTTCCTCTAATGTTGTTTATTTTGCTGGCGAAGATAGTAAATTATATAAGGCAATAGACAATGGTTCATGGGAAGTTTCACTTATTGATTATACATATGATGAAAATTCGGAAATATTAGGGGAGCTCGATTATTTACCCAGTAGGAACTATATATTGTATGTTGGAAATGACAATAGAATACAATTTTATTCCTTAAATAATAATTATCATTATTGGATTGATAACAATTGGAGTGATTATAATTCTTTTGAAGAGGTAAAATCTGCAAATGGTTGTTTAGATGTTGATTCAAATTCCAATATATTTTATATAGCAAAAGACAACCAAATATATTATTATAGATTTAATGGAAAAACATGGGATTTAAATAAAATAGTTCTTAGTAAAGGTGAATATAGCGCATATAATGATTTAACAATAGATAAAATAGGTAACTTAATATTTAAAGATGAGATTGGAAGGATTTTTGTTATTTGGAAAACCTCTGGTTATAAAAAAATAACAAATTCCTATACTCCCACTAATACTAATACTTGTTCTTTAGATGGTGGCTCAATTGTTTTAACAAATGATTTAATTTGTTTTAAAAACAATGATAAATTATCATATATTGATTGGACAAATCCATATTTTCCTATCGATGATTTAGTAATTGAACATACAAACTTATTTAATTATGGTAATAGCGGATTTGTTGATGGTAGAAAAATTAACGGTAATTTACACTATCAAAAAGAGAATCAAAGAATTATATACAGTGGATACGATGGAAGATTGCAAGCAATTTATAATATAGAAAATAATGATTTTTCACATTATTGGATTGATAATCATTGGCTAACAAATGATTTTAAAATGTCAAATGTTAACGATAGCAATCAATGTTCCCCTTCAATAACTTCGAGTGAATCAACAAAAGCATATTATGTTAATCATGATAGGACATTAGACAATTTTAAGTGGGATTTATGTGAAATTCAACCCGAATGTAGTGAAGATAGTAACGATTTATTAGCTTTAAGATTTAAGAAGAATGCAGAAATAAATAGACTGAGTTTTAAAGTTGTTCCTAATCCAGTTCAATTTGACTTGCTTAAACTTAGTTTTGAAGGAGAATTTCATCCAAAACCTTCAATTGTTAAGATTTTTAATATCAATGGTCAAACTTTAAAAACGATTGAATTAAATTTACAAAATGAAATAGCTTTGGATATTTCGGATTTAAAAAAAGGAACATATTTGGTTATGATTATTAATGAAGATAAATTAGAAACGAAACTTTTTGTTAAATGAAATAATTTAACAGATTCATTTTATATATGCTAATATATATATTTTCAATAAGTAAACTTAGCGTAATTTAACAGTGTTATGCCTTGTAAATTGCGTAATTAATTTCGTATTTTTCAATAGTATACCACACCAAATAATTACATCATTAAATATTATTCATTTTCTATTATTAGCATTTTAAGAAATTATTTGGTAGCTATCTTTTTCTTCAATGCCATCAACTCATCTCGTAATTGTGCAGCAGTTATAAAGTCGAGTTCCTTTGCAGCTTTTCTCATCTTGCTTTCTGTTGTCGAAATCAATTTTTCTAGTTGATCTTTGTTCATGTATTCAACTATAGGATCAGCTGCAACACTAGGTTCATTATTCTCTACATAAGCTTTTTTCTTGCCTCTTATATCCAGGATAGAACTTGATTCGATGATCTCTTCTTTCGACTTGAAAATTGTTTTGGGTGTAATGCCATGTTTGTCGTTGTAAGCGAGTTGCTTTGCTCGACGTCGATTCGTCTCGTCGATAGTCATTCGCATACTATTAGTCATTTTGTCGGCATAGAAAATAACTTTTCCATTTTCATTACGAGCCGCTCGACCTGCTGTTTGAGTAAGTGAACGTTGATTTCTTAAGAAACCTTCTTTATCTGCATCAATGATAGCAACCAATGAAACTTCAGGCATATCAAGTCCTTCTCTTAACAAGTTTACACCTATCAATACATCATACTCTCCTAATCGTAAGTCCCTGATTATCTCCACTCGGTCCATCGTATCTACCTCTGAGTGTATATACCTACATTTTACATTCAATTTCGCAAGGTATTTAGCTAGTTCTTCCGACATCCTTTTTGTCAAGGTAGTTACTAGTACACGTTCATCAACTTCTCTTCTTTTGTGAATTTCTTCCAGTAAATCATCGATTTGGTTAATCGAAGGTCGCACTTCTATCGGCGGGTCAACAAGTCCAGTAGGACGAACGACTTGTTCTACAATTTCACCTTGGGTAAGTTCGAGTTCATAGTCTCCAGGTGTTGCACTTACGTAAACAACTTGATTAGTTAAACCTTCGAATTCATTGTAATCTAGTGGACGATTATCCATAGCTGATGGCAATCGAAATCCATGCGAAACCAAGTTGATTTTTCGTGCTCTATCTCCGCCCCACATTCCTCTCACTTGCGGAATTGTTACGTGACTCTCGTCAATCATCATTAAGTAATCATCGGGAAAATAATCCAATAAGCAAAAAGGTCTTGTCCCTGGTCTTCTTCTATCGAAAAATCGAGAATAGTTCTCCACTCCGCTACAATAACCAAGTTCCCGCATCATCTCCAAATCAAAATTTGTTCGTTCATGAATCCGCTTCGCCTCCAAAAACAAACTCTCTCGCTCGAAATATTTAATCTGCTCCTGCAACTCATCTTCTATCTCTCGAATGACCATTTTTAATCGTTCCTTCGGAGCAACATATAGGTTAGCAGGAAATATTGCCGCCGAATCCATTTCCTGAATTCTCTTCCCCGAACTGATCTCTAATTTCGAAATTTCCTCTATCTCATCGCCGAAAAAAGTTACTCTATATCCGTATTCTAAATAAGGTAAATTAATATCTACTGTATCGCCCTTTACTCTAAATGTTCCTCTTTTGAATTCAATCTGACTTCTTGAATACAATCCTTCCACGAGTTTATATAAAAAGGCATTTCGACTTATTATATCACCCTTTTTTATACGAGTTACACCATTCGAATAATCTTCTGGATTTCCCATACCATAGATACACGAAACCGATGCGACGACTATGATGTCTCGTCTTCCTGACAATAAGCTGGTTGTTGCTCGCAAACGAAGTTTATCGATTTCTTCATTAATCTGAAGATCCTTTTCTATGTAGGTGTCAGAATGTGAAATGTAGGCTTCAGGCTGATAATAATCGTAGTATGAAACAAAATATTCCACAGCATTGTCGGGAAAAAACTCACAAAATTCACCGTACAATTGAGCCGTTAGTGTTTTATTATGCGTCAATACGAGCGTTGGTCTTTCAACTTTTTGGATCACATTCGCCATGGTAAAAGTTTTACCCGACCCTGTAACTCCCAACAATACTTGCGCTGGTTCATTCGTGTTTATACCATTTACCAACTGTGCAATCGCTTCGGGCTGATCTCCTGTTGGACTATATTTCGATGTTAAATTAAATCCCATGTGGTAAATCTAACAAAACAAGTTAATTCCCGTTTAATAGACTATCAATAAAAACATAATTTATTTCGTTATTTGGGTGACTTTAATATTTAATCGATAGTAAGCTTTATGAAACCATCTTTTCTTGTCTGTATTCTTTTATTAATTTCTTGTGGGTCGGGGCCCAAAGGGACTTTTTCTAGTAAAGCTCCTTATACTGAACCAGATTATGGCTTAGAAGATAATTGGTCTGCTTTACCATGGCGTGTTGATTCTGCAGACGAAACACCTGAAGGTTTAGTTGACAATCAAAAAGATGCATTAGTCGATGTCTTTTATGTTCATCCTACAACGTATTTCGGCGATAAAACATATGGTAACTGGAATGGGCCGATTGATGATAAAAAATTAAATGAATCACTTGACGAGAATGTTACCAAGAATCAAGCATCTGTTTTTAATAATATTGGTAAAATATATGCTCCACGATATCGTCAAGCACATTATAAAGCTTATTTTTCCAAAGACTCCTTAAGTAGCAAAAAAGCATTTGATTTAGCATATCAAGATATCAAAAATGCTTTTGGTTATTATATGTCTCATTGGAATGAAGGTAGACCTTTTATCATCCTTTCACATTCACAAGGAACAACGCATACAGCGCGATTAATTGAAGAATTTATTGATGGAAAACCACTTCAAGAAAAGATGATTGCTGGATATCTCATAGGAATTCCTGTAGATATGGATCGTTATGAATCTTTAGAGCCCTGTTCTTTCCCTGAAGATATAGGATGTCTTGTAGGATGGAGATCATGGAAAATCGGTTCAACACCCAAGTTACTAAAGAAAGAAGAAGGAAGAAATGCGCTTATAGTAAATCCCATAAGTTGGTATACTGATTCCACGTTTATTAGTGCCGATAGTCATAAAGGGAGTGTTTTACTAGACTTTTATGCAAAACCTAAAGTAAAAACACAGTCTGCGCAAATTTATAAATCTATCTTGTGGACAAATAAACCGAAATTTAAAGGTTCTGCTTTGATGACAAGAAAAAATTTTCATATTGGTGACATTAATCTATTTTATATGGATATGCGTGAAAATGCTGCTGATCGTGTAAACGTATATTTGGGAAATAAATAAATCAATTTGGATATTTATAAGAAAAAATCGTACTGGAAATTGATTCTTGCTATAGCAGGAACAGTAATTATTATAATTACCCTGTTGTATTCTAATTACTTGTCTTTAAATCTTGCTAAAAACGAGGAAAAGAACGCTAGATTATATGCGATTGCATTGCAAAACATGTATGAAATTCAGGACTTAGATGCTAGTTTTAAACTTGAGTCTGAGATTACACAGAATAATGCTATTCCTATTATAGTAGAAAGTGAAACAGGAGAACTTCTAGGAAGTAATTTTGGCGAAAGCCGAGACAATGACCAAGAATATCTTAGATCAGTTATAGAAAAACTTGAAGAAAATGGTTTCGAACCACTTAAAGGAGATGGTTATGCGAAGAAAATTTATTACACACGTACACGTCTATATGACCTCATAAAATATTATCCTTATATCCAAATGCTCATGGTGGTTTCCTTTATAACTTTTGGGTATTTAGCTTTTGGAAGAAGTAGAAAAGCAGAGCAAAATAGAGTTTGGGCAGGAATGGCGAAAGAGACAGCTCATCAACTTGGAACACCAATTAGTGCCATTCTTGCATGGCTTGAAAATCTTAAATTGACCACCGATGGAAATGAAATGCAAAACGAAATCATCAAAGAATTAGAGCATGATGTGAGTCGTCTTGAGTTAGTAGCAGATCGTTTTTCTAAAATTGGGTCCAAACCCGAATTGATTGATACCAATGTAATAGAAGTTCTTGATGAGATAAAAGTTTATATGAAGAGGCGATCTCCTAGAAGAATGGAATTTGACTTCCCTGATCTTACATCAAATGCTATCTTAGCGCCATTGAATAGACATTTATTCACTTGGGTAATGGAAAACCTTATAAGAAATGCGCTTGATTCTATGGGAAGTGATGGCAAAATTACTGCCGTTATAACTGAAGATGAAGAAATGATTAATATTGATTTGAGCGATACTGGAAAAGGTATTCCAAGCAATAAATTTAAAATAGTTTTTCAACCGGGATATTCAACAAAGAAAAGAGGCTGGGGTCTAGGGCTTAGCTTAGTTAAAAGAATTATAGAAAATTATCACAACGGAAAAATCTTTGTGAAGAAATCAAAAATTAATGAAGGTACGACGTTTACGATTCGACTTCCTAAAACAGCTTAATGCGTTCCTTTTCGGAGCCTGTTTTTTGATTTCAAGTGTAGTTTGTAGTCAAGAAATAAGTATTGTCGATGCTACTAATAAAGTTTTGGAGGGTGTTTTTATTTACAATGCCACGAATGAGTTCAATGCTTCTTCCGACAGTCTTGGGAAAATATACATCACAGATAATACTGAATACCCATTGTTTGTAACGTTTTTGGGTTATAAGAATAAGAAAGTAACACGGCAAGAATTAATTGATTCTAACTTTGTAATTAAGTTGATTCAGGATGATGTGTTGATGGAAGAAATCGTAATGATTGGTCGAACCAACATAAAACGAGAAGATCTCGCTTATGAGACTTCGATAATCACAGCGAAAGATATCCAGCTTAATGCTTCTCAAACATCCGCTGATGCTTTACAATCGAATTCAGGAGTCTATATCCAAAAATCTCAAATGGGCGGTGGAAGCCCCATCGTCCGTGGATTTGAAGCGAATAAACTATTACTGGTTGTAGATGGAGTTCGACTGAATAATACGATTTATAGAAGTGGTCATTTACAAAATGCAATAACTATTGATGCATCAATTCTTGGCTCGCTTGAAGTGATCTATGGTCCAGGTTCACTGACTTATGGAAGTGATGCGCTAGGGGGAGTTGTACATTTTAGAAGTAAAGAAATCCTTTTGGCGGAAGCCGAAAAAGAACCACTGGAAATTGGCTACTTTATGCGATATGGAAGCAGTAATAACGAGCGAACGATGCATGCAGATATAAGCCATAAAAGTAAAAGATGGGGCTCGCTTACTTCCGTGACAATTTCCGATTTCGATGATCTAAGAATAGGAGCAAATCGAGCAGCAAAATATTCCAATAATTATGCTTTAAGAGCATGGTATGTGAGACCTGGAGATGAGGCGAATGTTGACGAAGAAATTGTAAACGAAAATCCATTAAAGCTATTGAGTACAGGTTATTCACAATATGATTTTCTTCAGAAATTCAAGTTCCAACTAAGTGATAAGATTCGTATCATATGGAATAACCAATTTTCAACTTCTTCGAATATTCCAAGATATGATGCATTGACTGAAAGGAGAAACCAAACACCTCGATTTTCACAGTGGAATTATGG
>CAZMKA010000067.1:0-17773 GCA_964566605.1 uncultured Saprospiraceae bacterium
TTGCAATAGATTTATCTAAGGCCACGGCTGTTTCTTTGTATGTCGTTATAACTTGCTTCAGATATTTACAAAAGAGGAATTTATTTGACAGGTGGAGGAGCATTATTGAGAGGATTGGATATAAGAATTAGTAAAAAAACAAGTTTGGAAGTGCATGTTGCCGAAGATCCTTTAAAAGCAGTTGTTCGTGGAACAGGGTTAGCGTTGAGAAATTCGAAAAAATACAGCTTCCTTATTGATAGAAGAAGTATATAAGCTTCTTTTTGGGTATACCCAAAATTATACTTTAATTTTACGCTTAGCATACAATTGTGTTTCATTGCAATGATTAAAGTATAGTTTAATGATTCAAAATATATTAGCGATTTTTTTAAAATTTGGTAACACGTTTTTATTCGTGTTCCTTCAGCTAATATGTTTATACTTCATAGTCAACTTAAATGAAAATCAATCTGCAATATGGACGAATTCTAGTTCATTAATTTCTGGTAGTCTTTATACTAAATACAATAATTTCATAGAGTTTGTAAATCTCAGGGAACAAAATGTAATGCTCGCAAAAGAGAATGCAGAACTTAGATCACGGTTATTGACTAGAAACTTTCGTTCGTTAGGGATGGATAGTTTAATTGCAAATGAATACAAGTTTATTTCAGCGGTTGTTGTAAATAATAGTATTAATAGAGTAAATAATACGCTAACGCTTAATAAGGGTTCCGACAATGGGATAGAAAAAGGAATGGGTGTTATTTCTTATGATGGAGTAGTTGGTGTAGTTGCTCATGTAAGTAAAAACTTTTGTAGTGTTAATAGCATTCTTAATGCTACAACAAATATTAGTGCGATAGAAAAAGGATCAAGATCACTTGGGATAGTAAACTGGAATGGTGGGAATTCATCTACTGTTCTTATGAGTTCTGTACCGAATTATGTTTCATTGGAAATAGGAGATACGATTTTAACTAGTGGTTTTTCTACAGTTTTTCCAAGAGGACATATGATTGGTACAATTTCAAATCTTGATAAAAATAAGAAGACTGGATATTATAATATAAATGTTTCTTTAAAAAATGATCTATCAAGTGTCGAATACGTAAACATCGTAAAAAACAGAATGATTGAAGAGTTGGACGAATTAGAAGAAAAGAAATTGAATGAGTAGGTTATTACTAAATAATATTATACGATTTAGCGTAATACTCATTCTGCAAGTATTAGTCTTGAAAGGTGTTAATTTGAACATAGGAAATTTCGAATATTTTCATTTAATTGTTTATCCAGTAGCGATTATGCTTTTGCCATTTTATATGCCGAAGCCATATGTATTATTGATTGCTTTTGCATCAGGAATTTTTGTTGATATATTTTATGATTCATTGGGAGTGCACGCTTCTGCTTGTTTGATTATGGCTTATTTAAGACCGACTATATTAGGAATATTGGAGCCGCGAGGAGGATATACTTATGAAGTTCCTGGTTTAGGGAATACAGAAATTCCTTGGTTTGCTGGATATACTTCAATTATGTTATTGGTCTTTATGCTTTTCTATTTTATCATGGAAGCATTTTCTTACGTATATTTTATAAGGATTACCTTAAGCACTATATTTAGTTTTCTAATATCAATTTTGTTTATTTTCGTTTATCAAATAATTTTTAGAACAAAGGAGTGAGTGATTTATTTAATAACAGGCATTTTCATTTTATAGGAATTCTAGTAATTGCTCTACTAATTCTTATTTTTAAAGCAGCTTCTATTCAATTGTTAGATGATACTTACGTACGAGCAGCTGCTAACACCACAATTACGGATAACATTCTTCACCCTCCAAGAGGTTTAATTTATGATAGAACGGGTAAGTTATTGGTTGTAAATAAACCTGCCTATGACTTAAAAGTGCTTTACAGGAAACTTAATCCTGAGATGGATACAGTTTTATTATGTAATTTATTAAACATAGATAAAAGTACATTTATAGAAAAAATCAACAAAAACTGGAGTAGTCCAAGATACAGTAAATCTGTTCCTTTCACCTTTTTATCCAATCTTAGTCCAGAACAATTCGCTGCTTTTAATGAGCACATGTTTGAGTTCCCTGGTTTTTATTCCGAGTTGAGAAACGTAAGAGCATATCCACATAGAAATGCAGCACACGTATTAGGTTATATCAGTGAGGTAAGTCGAGCGATTGTTGAAAAAGAAGATAGTGATTACGTACCCGGTGATTATATAGGCGTAAGTGGTATTGAAAAAGAATATGAAGAATATTTAAGAGGTGAAAAGGGTGTTGAGTATTTATTAAAAAACAATTTAGGAAGAAAAGTAGGAAAGTTTCAAGACGGTAATTTAAATGTAGAACCCACACCAGGAATTGATCTTATTTCATCACTTGATTTGGATCTTCAAAAATATGGTGAAGAATTATTTAAAAATAAATTAGGTAGTGTTGTTGCAATTGAACCTTCAACGGGCGAGATATTATGTATGTTAAGTGGTAAAACCTATGACCCAAGTTTACTTAGTATAAATAAAGATAGAGGGAGGGCTTATTCTTCTTTATTAAATGATACTATTAATAAGCCATTTTTGGATAGAAGTATAATGGCTAAGTACCCACCGGGTTCTATAATTAAACCAATCTTGGCATTAATTGCAATGCAAGAAGGTATAGCAGATCCTAATAGAACAATTTATTGTACGGGAGAATATGCTGTAAACAGTAAAGGTTTTACTCAAGGTTGTCACCAGCATTCAACTCCATATAATATTGAAATTGCGATCCAGCATTCTTGTAATTCATATTTTTATCAATTGATAAGAGAATTAATTGAAATTAATGGATACAGTAATCCCGACGATGGATTGCGTTTATACAATGATTATTTGAGAGCTTTTGGTTTAGGTGATAAATTGGGAGCAGATGTTTCTCGAGAGAGTAACGGATATCTTCCGTCACCTGATTATTATGATAAGTTATATGATGATGTAATAAGTGGGTGGAAGTCTACATATATATTAAGTCTAGGTATAGGTCAAGGTGAAACACAACTAACAACAATTCAAATGGCTAATTTGGCTGCAGCAATTGCTAACAGGGGTTATTATATTACGCCACATTTGGTTAAAGGATTTAATTCTGGTTCTGCTCAAAATAGCCCTGAGATTATTTTAAAGAAACGAACAATTCCTATAGAAAAGCAGTATTATGAACCTGTAATAAACGGAATGGAAAAAGTTGTAAGTATGGGAACTGGTATGAATGCAAGAATTCCTGGAGTAGAAGTTTGTGGTAAAACAGGAACATCTCAAAACCCGCATGGTAAAGATCACTCAGTATTTTTTGCTTTTGCACCAAAGGATAATCCTAAAATTGCATTGGCAGTATTTGTTGAAAATGCGGGATGGGGTAGTGATTATGCTGCACCTATAGCTGGATTAATGATAGAGAAATATTTAAAAGGTGAAATTTCAGATTCCCAAAAATGGTTAGAGGAAAGGATGTTTTCACTTTCCACAATTAACAGCGTCCCATAAATAATATTAAATGAAAATTTCTAGTATAGTAGCAGTAGCAAAGAATGGAGTAATAGGTAAAGACAATGATCTTCCTTGGCGATTGTCTGATGACCTGAAGTTTTTTAAAAAAACAACATCAGGGCATCATATAATTATGGGAAGAAAAAACTATCAATCGATTGGTTTTCCTTTACCGAAACGAACGAATATAATTTTAAGTCGTAATCCCTTTTTTATAGTAAGTAATTGCTTGGTAGCTCAATCTATAGAAGAGGCTCTAGATATAGCATTGAGAAATGGCGAAGAAGAGGCTTTTATAATTGGTGGTGCCAAAATATATGAGCAAACGATGGATATTATTGATACATTATATTATACTGAAGTTGATGCTGAGCCTGCTGGAGATGTATTTTTTCCTAAGATAGATTGGGATCAATGGAAATTAGAAAGTGCTAAATCATATGAGGCGAATGAAAAGAACATGTACCCTTTTGCTATAAAGAAGTATAATAAAATCAGATAGTTATGATAATATCAAGAAGTGTTAGTGTTTTTAATTTATTAAAATGGACAGGACATCATTTTGTGTGGCTAATTTTGTTTATTGGTAGCGTCTCGCTTCTTTACTATTTCAATATTATTGCATTTAAATTACCATGGATTCCTGTTTCAGTTGTTGGTACAGCTGTTGCTTTTTATGTTGGTTTTAAAAATAACCAAGCCTACGACAGAATGTGGGAAGCAAGAAAAATATGGGGTGGAATTATTAATGATAGCCGTTCTTGGGGTATGTATATTGATGGCTATATTTCCAATTTGTTTTCTGAAACAAAACATTCAACAGAATACCTGTTAACTATCAAGAAGAGATTAATTTACAGACACATTGCATGGTTATATGCTCATAGAAGTCAATTATTAATATCAACACCATGGGAACATGCAAGCCAGCGAGGAATGATGGGTAAAACGGCTAAGTATTATCAAAAAAGATTTGGAATTGGATTATATGATGATGACATAACAAAAAGCAATTTAGAAGATTATTTGCCAGAGGTAGAATACGATAAACTTGTTGCATACGCCAACACTGCAACTCAAATTATAAACGAACAATCAAGAGATTTACAATCACTTAGAGAGAATAATATAATTGATGATTTTAGGCATGTGGAATTGGTTAGTTTATTAAAAAGTTTTTACACCTTGCAAGGTAAGAATGAACGAATTAAGAAATTTCCATTACCAAGACAATATGCTAATATTAGTAGATATTTTGTAGGAATATTTATTTTCTTGTTACCATTTTCTATAGTTCCTCAATTAGCGGAGCAAGCACTAATTGGTTTGTGGTTAGCTATTCCCGTTACCGTAATTATTGGTTGGATATATATTGTTATGGAAATAGTTGGTGATTATACTGAGAATCCATTTCAAGGAATGGCAAATGATATTCCTATGATGTCATTGTGCAGAACAATTGAAATCGACTTACGTCAAATGTTAAACGATAAAGATATTCCTGAACCGATTAAAGCGAAAGGAAATATATTGATGTAAGATCTTTGTTTGGCAAAAGCAAATGCAGATTATACCATTTTACTTCTTCTCTCACTTCAAGCACACAGTTGAAATTTTTGCTGCGACAAGACTAGTTGCTCTCTCGCTATATGCTCAGCAGGGCTAAGGCTACCTCGTACTTCATCAGCCTTAAAGGCTGAATCGATTGGTCATGCTTTTCTCCTCGATTATCTTTGGATAATTACTGAATTTTAACCGCACTTATAAAGTGCAATGTGTATAATTTATTACAACAAATTAAAAGTGTAATTATATTAACGCTCTTTTATTTTGGGCTTTAATACCAATTCTGCTTTAAAATTTCACATATTTTCATATTTATAAAAGCAATTACTTCGTTAGAAATATTCACAATAGCTCAGGCTATTCTTGCGTTTTCAGCCTTGTACTTGATTTTATAATTATTGAAACTAAAGTGAAACCTTAAAACAGAATTGGTATAAGACCAAAAAATCAGCAACATTACCTTAATAAATAATTAAATTCGAAGAGTATTTTTAAAGTTTCCATATAAACAAATATTTAGTTTAGCTCTTCTCGAAACAAAGCAGAAATGGTATAAAAAAAGCCTTAGAGTTTCACATCTAAGGCTCATGGTTTAATAAAACCTGTTATACATTGACATAGTTCTTAATATCTTAATCGTACTGATTCTCCAATCCAACATCCAACTTTCAAAGTTTGACCTTCTTTGAAACCTCTCATGAACCCTTCATCTTGTGTCGGCTTTGATTTAGAATAAATACCTATTTTTTTGTTTGCTTCTTCAGCAACACTAGGGTCAACACTTTTAGCTTTTGAATACTTATCCATTGCCGCAAGTACAGCTAATCTTTGATTCCAAGCATCTCCACAACTTCTGGACGACTTTGCATACATATCACCAATTAATAGATACGGTCGGCCCCATCCTGGCTTCAATGATGCAGCTTCTAAAGCAGCTTTTCTAGCTTCACTATATTTATTCAATTTACGGAATAGAATTGACGCCATACTAAAATTGTAATTTGCTTTTCTTTCTGCATCTTCTTCTTTAGCAATTGCTTCTTGATATTTCGCGACAGCTTCTTCAAATTTACCTTCGTCATATAAAGCTTTAGCTTTTACCGATGGGTTATTTGCCTCGAATTCTGCTTGTAATGAGGCATTTCTTTCAGATGCATATGACTTCCACTTTGTTGAAACTTCATCATAGAAAGGAGTTCCTTCCTCACATCCTTGTGCTTTCAAATAAGCTAAAGTCAATTTTATAACTTCTGGATTATCTGGATCAGCTTCATAATCTGGTCTTAGTTTATTGATAAAGTATTCACATCCGAATACATCTCTTTCTATTGACTTGTATGCATTTTCTATCGCCTCTTTTCCTTCTACAAATTTGTCTTTATACTTTCCGCCTACTGCGATCTTAGCGTCGGCAGCAGCAAGTAGTTTTTCATATAATTCAACAACAACGTCTTTTTCTAATGCACCTTTTTCGTATAATTTTACTGTAGAATACGCTGTTGGAGATAATATTCTATATTCTAGTTCATCACCTGCAGTGTTTAATGACTCACGTAATACAGCATTTGTTTCTTCCATTGAAGATTTCGTTGTATAATACATGTCAAAACCTTTTCTACCTTTTAATTCTCCTACTTTCTCTGCATAACACTTATCTGTATTACATTTCATAGAAATTGACTTACTTTCGTAACATGCGATTGCGGCATCATACATTTCAAGCAGCTTCTTACCTAATTCAGCTTTAGCAGCTTTATCTTTTTCGGCTTTGATTTTTTGCTTGTAAATTTTAATCCCATCTGTATAATGAGTTCCTCTTTTACCATCAGCTGCTGGAGCTGCTTCATATGCCTTTATCCAGTTCTCTTCAGCAAAAGCATAATCTTTCGATTTAAGTGCACCTCTATATATAGTGTGCCATTCCATTATCTCTGTTTCGTTCGATTGTCCTACCCAAGTCTCACATTGAGCGTTCATCTGTGTAGCAAAAGCCAAAACAAAAAGGCTTAGTAATAATCTCATCTTGTCAATATTTTTGTTTGTAATTTTTTATTCATCTCAATAATGCGCAAATGTATTATTCGTTTTTAAAGCGAGCATAATAATTTACCGACTATTTGTATAAATTAACCGAATCTAAGCTAAAATAACCGTTAAAAAGCTGTTAAAACTTAATTCGTCCAAATAGTATTCGTAAAAATTGAGATCAATTAGTAAAAAAATCTAGATGATATTTTGGGATTTTCCGCCGCAATATAGTTCAATCTGTATTAGTTGTACTTTCTCTGGATAAACCAGCTATCATCGTTGAAGTTCAATCCAAGATTTATACGTATAAAATTCTCTTGTATTACATCGGGGTTTCCTCTTCTACCAATATCAAAGTTCATATTGATACTACTAAAATTTTGTTGATAAAAGAACGGAAATGCTGTTCCTACTCTGATTCCGTATGCAGATAATTCTTGACCTGAAACAACTCTTGGGTCTTTTTCATAGTAAAGTCCTGCCGTATAAGAAGTTCTTTCTAAGAATGTACCAAAGCCACGTTCGTCAGGTCTATACTTACCACCGATCGCCACTTTATAAGCATTTACAAAATTTTGGTTTGGTCGGTTAGGGTTTTCAAAATTAGTAAATCTGCTAAATTCCGCATCTACTCCAAGGACTAATTGATTTCCGTTATAGTACGTTATTCCACCTCCTATAGTCATAGGCAAGTCGCCAGAACCAATTATTTCTTCATTAAAACTAATCGTATCTGTAATACCAAGTATTACATTGCTTCCTAGATGTGAACTTTCACCCACTGTTCTGAAACTAGAACCAGGTGTTCCTCTAAGACCAAAATTTAATTTTTTTCTTTTTGCCGTTTTGACGTCTTCTAATTCTTGCTTGTTAAGAACGAGTTCATAAATAACACCAAAGTCATATAGAAACGATGCTATACTATAATTATTTGTTAGAAAGTCAGTAACACCCGCTGGGTCGTCATTCAATGACACCTCTTGGTCATCTCGAACTAGCCCATATAGAAAACCTAAATTCGCACCAGCTGAAAAAGACTTGTACTTTATACTATTTCCCCATGCTAGCTGATATGTTCCTCCGGTTCCAGAAAATGTTCTTAGGATATCCGAAGATTCTTCTCTTTCTTCTAGAGTAGATACATTGTAACTCACTCTACTATATGGCTTTGCAAAAAACGCCATCCCGTATTTAAATTTTCGCTTTTTCGGATCAAGTAAATCGTTCTTATAATTTCTTAGTGGAAAAGCTAGCCCTATATATTCTAAGTTTCCTTGCCATCTCTCTTCAGTAACTGTTGCGTCAGAAACAGAAGCATATTCAGCGTACAAGGAAACATCGTAACTAGCTAGGGTTAATGAACTATAACTTGCTGGGTTAACAGGATTAATTGTTGTTTTGTCGGAATAAGAACTACCTAGACCTCCCATTCCTCTTAGAAGAATAAAATTTGGGTCAGTAAAATCACCTATTCCATATCTTGAATATGGAGAGTTATATAGTTGCGCATCTACACTGCTAAAACATGCAGAACACAAAATCAATAATAGAAGTATTTTTTGCACGCTTCCTATCTTAATTAAATTCATCATAATTATATCGTATCAATTCGCATAAGCCTTTATGTAATAATTCAGGCTCAACAATGTGATTTTTTTTGAGCAACTTGCTAACATCAGCCGCATTTCCTCCTGTAAGAAGAACTACTAAATCTTTATATTTTTCTTCACTTCGTTCAATAAACGATTCAATTTCGCAAATCGTCCCCATCACCGCTCCATGTTGTAAAGCGGAAATAGTACTCGTTCCTACTAAATCAAGATCATAATTTATTTCTGCCTTTGGAAGAGCTGCCGTTTTTTCATGCATTGCTTCCAGTCTCATCTCTATACCAGGACTTATGTTTCCTCCTAAAAAAGTGCCCTTTGGGTCCACCCAATCATAAGTTATACACGTTCCTAGATCAATGACAAGATTACCTTCATTAGGATACATACTATTTGCAGCAATTGCCACACATATTCTATCCCTTCCTAAGGTTTCTGGCGTTTTATAGCTAATTTCAATTGGCATACTCGTTTTATGTGACAGTAAAAGTACATTATGTTTTGTAAACCAGTCACTTACCGCATCCGAAAGTTTACCACTTGCTGAACAAGCAATAAATTTTATGCTATTTTCCTTAACCCATTTTTCAAGCAAAGTTGTTGTAAAGTCCTCTTTAGGATAAACAGTTAACTCTGCTTTTTGGAAAGATTGAACACTAGGGTTGTATGGAGAAAACCGAAGTTTAATCCTTGTATTTCCTATGTCAATTGTTCCACAATTTATCATTTATTAATGTTTGAAATGCCTTATGCCGGTAAACACCATTGCTAAGTCATTTTCATTACAGTAATCTATACTTAGTTGATCTTTAATTGATCCACCTGGTTGTACAACGCAACGTATTCCTGCATTATGCGCTATTTCTACACAATCGGGAAACGGGAAAAAGGCATCACTCGCCATTGCCGCACCATCTATTGAAAACCCGAAATGTTTCGCTTTTTCTATTGCTTGTTTACACGCATCAACTCTACTTGTCTGCCCACATCCCATGCCTAGCAATTGGTTATCCTTTGCTAAAACGATGGTATTTGATTTTAAGTGTTTAACTAATTTATTAGCGAAGGCTAAGTCGTTTAACTCTTCTTCTGTTGGCTTTCTATTTGTTACAGGATTCATGTCGGAACCACTTTCTACACTAAGGTCAGTATCTTGTTCGATTACGCCATTAAGTAAGCTTTTATATGATTTGGGTTGGGACCCAAAATCTTTTATCTTCATTAAGATACGCTTCTTCTTTGATTGAAGCAATTCGGCTGCATCAGCATCAAAGTCTGGTGCGATAAGAACTTCGTAGAATAACTTGTGGATTTCTTGAGCTGTTTCAAGATCTACTTTTGTGTTACTGATTAGGATGCCTCCAAAAGCAGAAACGGGATCACCAGCTAATGCTGCATGCCAAGCTTCAGCAACTGTAGGTCTTGTTGCTACTCCACAAGCATTGGTGTGTTTCAATACTGCAAATGTTGGTGCGTCATCTTTAAATTCACGCATTAAATTTACAGCAGCATCTACATCAACTAGATTGTTAAATGATAATTCTTTACCACCTAGTTTTTCAAACATTGAATTTAATTCACCGTAATAGATTCCTTGTTGATGTGGGTTTTCACCGTACCTCAATGTTTGACCAGAAAGGAAACTTTGTTTGAAACCAGGAACTTCATCTTCTTGATCAAGGTAGTATTCAAATATTTTCGTATCGTAGTGCGATGATACTTTGAAGGCATCACGAGCATACGTTTTACGGTCACTTTTGGAGGTAACTCCACACTTTTCATTCAAAAGCTCAAGGAACGACTCGTAATTTTCCTTCGAAGGAATAACGACCACATCGTTAAAGTTTTTGGCAGCAGCCCTTATTAAAGAAATACCCCCAATATCGATTTTCTCTATGATTTTGGATTCGTCATTCGTGCTTTTAACCGTGTCTTCGAATGGATAAAGATCAACGATAACAAGGTCAAGTTCTGGAATCTCATATTCACTTAATTGCGATAAATGATCATCTTCTCTTCTTGCTAATATTCCTCCGAAAACTTTTGGGTGAAGGGTCTTAACTCTACCGTCTAATATAGAGGGATAGCCAGTTAAATCTTCTACTCTTTCAACAGGAATTCCGTGTCCTTCTATGAACTTTTGAGTTCCTCCGGTAGAGTAAATAGTTACACCAAGTTCGTTAAGTTTTTTTACAATTTCATCAAGTCCATCTTTGTGAAAAACAGAGATAAGAGCGCTTTTGATTTTTTTATCCATAGGTAACAAAGGAATTATGATTTTATCCAAAGCGCAAAGGTAACAAAATAAAGAATTACAAATGTAGAATATGTAAGCAGAATAGGTAGGTGTAAAAATTTATACTTTTTTATTTCCCGCCCAACTCTTGTTCCTACTTTACCACCGCCAAAAGAAGCTCCATGAAACTAAAGAATGCTTATAATTTTGCTTCTACAAGTTCTTTCAGTTTTTCATTCATTTCGATAAAACCTTGTTTCGTATCCGTGTCTAGTTTTTTAGCAAATAAACCGACTAGTATACCTGAGAAACTTTCTTCGTGATAAAAAGTACATGTTCCATTTTCATTATCTACAATTCGAAAAGAGTGTTCACCGTCAAAGAGTCCCTTAAACAGTAATTTTCCTAACCAGCGTAGTTCTTTATTTTCTGAACGCACAAGAATTGTTGGTTTGAATTTCATACCTCCTGCATTTACCTTGACCGTTTCTCATTCTTTAAACGTTCCCTCCATTTGTGTGAGAAAAGGATTCCAAGAATCGTATGATTTAAAATCCATAAGTTCTTGCCAGATTTTTTCTGGTGCTGCTTCAATTTCGATTGATGTTTTAATTTGTTTTTGTGCCATGATATTAAATGTTGTTAGTATTAATAAACTAGTTAATAGATGTTGCATAATTTTTTGTTTACGCAAAATTCACAGTTTAATATCTTTGAGCTCTTGATCTATATCAAGAAAAGGGCACTATGGCTTTTCGGAAAGTTTTTTTCGGACTCTGCTTAATGTTTCAGGAGTCATACCTAGCATGGATGCAATGTATTGATGAGGTACGTGAAGGAATATTTCAGGATTGGTTTTTATCATTGAGCTGATTCTTTGTTCCGCAGTCATGCTTAATTGTTCGAAAACTCTGTTCTCTAAGGATACAAAGCATTTTGCCAAAAACATTTTCTCCAACTCATCCCAATTTTTAACAAGAGAATTCAATTTAGAATAATCTATTTTGGAAATAGAATAAAGTTCGCAATCTGTTAGTGCTTGAAAATGCCATCTTGATGGAGTACCGAAATGGAAGCTTGCTAATTCTGTAAGAAACATTCCTTCGTTAGATAACCATTGAGTTACTTCTTTTGTACCGTTTGGGTTTATAGAGAAAACACGAATAAATCCTTTAGTTACAAAACTGAGTTTCGAACAATATTTATTCTTTTTGAGATAGTAATCATTTTTTGAAAGAGTTTCTTGCTTGAATAATTTAGAGACTGGAGAAAGGTCTTTTCCGCCTATTCCAAAATATGTTACTATATATTTTTCTATCTCTTTCATCAACTAGAATAATTCCTTACTTTATATATTTTTTAATTTCTCTGACAACTCTTGTTGCTCCTTGACCATCACCAAATGAAGCTCCATGAAATTCAGGAATGCTTATATTTTTAGATGCTGAAAATATTTTTTCAGCGTTTGGTCCACAGATAATAGACCAGTTTTGTTCTACGCTTTCGATCCATTCGGTTTGATTATCGATGATTATACAGAAGGTTTTATGAAAATAACTTTCCTTAATAATTCCACCAGAATCTGTAATTACAAAATGTGAATGTCTTATCAGACTTTGAGTGTCATAATAGTTGATAGCATTCATTCGACGGACATGGTTTTTAAACTTTTGGCTTAAGCCAAAAGAGTTCAATGCCTTTTGAGTTCTAGGATGGACCAAGAAAACAACTTCTTCGTTCATCGCATTTAATCCATTAATAACTTCTTCGAGTAGAGCTGGATCTGCTGTAGTTGCGGCTCTATGACAAGTTGCAAGAATAAATTTTTCGGGTAAATTGTATTTTCCCTTAATAGCTTCAGCTGTAGGAATTTTATCATCTTTTAGCAAGTCATAAGTAATGTCACCCGTGATGTAAACTTTTTTACTTACACCACTTTTTACTAGATTTTCAGCTGCTGTATGTGAAGGACAAAAGAACAAGTCGCTAACGGCGTCGGTCAGTAATTTATTTACTTCTTCAGGTATACTTTTATTCCATTCGCGCATTCCAGCTTCTACGTGTGCAAGTTGAATATTTAATTTACTTGCAGCAATTGCAGCTGCAGCGGTTGTGTTTGTATCTCCTACAACGACGACCATATCACATGGATGTTGTTCTAGAAATTTATCAAATGCCAAGAGAAATTCTGCGATAAAAACATTGTGTCTTTTGGACCCAATGTGAAAATTGACAATGGGGTCTTTCAAGCTGAGTTCCTGAAAAAAAGCTTTACTCATGTTTTCATCATAGTGTTGACCACTGTGTATGATTTCGTAATCTAGCTCGCCATCTTCTTCTATTGCACGAGCAAGAGCAGCAGCTTTCATAATTTGAGGACGTGCCCCAACAACAATATATATTTTCTTTTTCAAGTATTCTTTTTATGAATCGATTAAGCGCAAATATCGTAAAATGCAACGCATTAATTGATAAAGTAGCTTAATAGCTATTGCTTCACGATCTTTCTAAAGTAGATATTATTGTTGGAATGAATTTTAAGGACATAAACTCCTCTTGGTATTTCTTGTAAGTTGATGCTTGATTCTTTGCTATTTGTACTAGTTGAATGTAAACATTTACCATCAATTGTTAAAAGCTCTATTGTTTCTATAATTTCAGAAAACGATATATTGATTTGATTCGTGACAGGATTTGGGTAAATAGAGATGTTATTTTGATTTATATCGGAAACAGACACTTCCGAATTTGGGTCGAAACCCAAAATATAAGAATATGCATCAAAATCTCCGAACCCATAACAATAGGCAAAAACACCTCTTGGCGCTTCAAGATGTGAAGTTCCAATATCCAATGTCAAAGTAGCAAACGAGTACATGGGGTTTTCAGGAAATTCTTCGAATTCGCCACTGATGTTTACATTGTCAATGGTAATATCACTCGTGTTTTCTGTTTCGGTAAATAGGGTAATGTTTTGTTTTGCAAAAGCTTGAGTAGAACCGCTAAATCCAAATAAATTTTCAAAGTAAATATCCCTGATACGATAGTCTGATGAATGCAGATGAATCATCGTGGGATCACCCAGTTGACTTTCAGTGCATCCTTGAGAAAGATTAAATTGTGAAACAAAGATGTTTTTATTCGATGTTAGAATTTTTGCCTCGTCATATAATTGATCTAAGAATTCTCCGCTTTGTAAAGTGGCAAAGAGCGTCCCGTTGATATAGATTTCTGTATCATCTTCTAAAGCGAGAAATTTAAAGAGAGAGAACCCTTGATCTTTGAAAGGAATAAGCGCATATTTTTTAGCACCATATGAAATAGGAAGAGCTTGTTCGTAAAGGTGATTATCAGCAAATAAGTTACAAGAAATATCTGCTTGTTGAGCACCTGAAAATATAGCAAGATTAGAGTTGTTTAAAGAACGGATTTTGGAACCAGTTAAGTCACCCAATGCTTGAACTTGATAGGTGTTTCCTGCATTCATCGTTATCGTGAATGGTATGCCAGCGGGTCGAAGTTCGGCAGTATTTGCTGATGGCGTAATTTCTATTTCTGTGTTATCTTCTGTTGCAACTATTACAAAAGAAGAGGGAGAATTAAAGGAGTTGTTGAAGTCTTTACCTGCAATAATGTGGTATTCGTCGCCTAGGATATCACTTGGTAAAACAATACTAGCTTCGGTAAAAAAGATTCTATGATGAACAGCCGTGATAGCTGTTTGATTACTTGTGTTAATTCTAAATCCAAAGTTTTTAATCTCTTCAGAACCTGTTGCATATAAAATGCTTGGAGGGAAAGTGAATTCTGTTATCGTGTTAGCTTCATAAGAAAAAGAATATGTGAGGCCAGTTGATGCAGCAGTGATTGTCGCATCACCAGATTCTTCAGCAGACACATAGATTGAAAATTGTGGATCACCGTTAAAAGCCAATGTTAAGTTTTCCATGTAAGCAAGCCAAAACTCCGTTCCTTTGGTTCCGGATTCTTGAGCATTCATGTGTGAAGATATGCATACAAAAAGAAGTAAGATTAATGCCTTCATAATGGTGTTTTTAAAAGTGTCAAAGTCAATGAGGTTTAAGTATTTTTTACGGTTTGTGGCAAGATCATTAAACTCAAAAAAAGGATTAACGGGATGTATGTTTTTTCCAATTTGATGACTTTTTGAAATAATTCCGACTCCCCAATCAGAATCAATGCAGCATGAATTTACAGAAGGATTAAAACGCCACTTTAAAAAAGCTTTCCATGTTGTACCGTTCCACGCATCATGTGCAGGTGTATTACAATACGTATAGTTTTCTCTTGCATGCCACTCACTCGGAGGGTTGCAATCGTGTAGTACAATAAAGCCATCATCTTTAATATAATTGAGAGCATGATCAACGTCTCGATCTACTTGTTCGGCAAGGTGTAGGCCATCAATGAAAATGACGTCAAACTTGATGTCATTATGTAGTATTTCATTTTCAGCTAATTTTTGGAAAAAGACATCGCTCGTCATTTTATAATCAACAGGATTGGAAATTAACTCTACGCCTGGATCAACACTATATTTAGAATCTGCTTTAATGTGGTTAAAATTATGCTCAGGATTACGAACACCAATTTCTAAATAACTTTTCTCATTTTTATTTAGAGACAATAAATAGTTTATAATTTCGGTACGTGATGGTTTTTTATTGACTTCAAGAATGGTTTTTTTCTGAACCTCATTATAATGAGTATCCTTGTAAAAACTTTTCCCTTGTAAATAATACTTGAAAGGTTTTAATCTTAAGAATAAGTTTTTAAGTTTCATAATTTCAGTCAATTTGGGTCATTGTTATCAAGTTTAACCCTAGATAATGCTATTCCAAAGAATAATTCATAATACGAACAAAAAAATTATACTAGTTCTTTACTTAAAGAATGGTAAACCTAAAAAACGAGAGTGTTTTATAAGACTAATATTTCTGCTTGTATAGGATAAAGATACTAAAAGTGAATGAGAAGTTAGATGTGTTCTAATTATTAGCACCACATGTTTTGTGAATGATTTATCATACATAAACTTTGCTATTTTAGCTTTGTGTATGAAAATTCATTCAAATTAATATAATTATGCCGTTTTGTGTATCTTTGTATGATAAATCATTCGTTAATAAATAAAATAACGGGTTATGAATGAAACTTCATACATGTACTGGTCCGCAATGACGGATGGTAAGTTAACTGAGACAATAGGAAAATTTGTTAAGCACCATCGATTGAATCAAAATAAGTCACAGAGCGATGTTGCTAGAGCCGCAGATATAAGTCGATCTACATTGAGTTTGATGGAACGAGGTGAAAAAGTAACCTTGAGTAGTTTAATCAAGGTTTTAAGAGTATTGGGACAATTGCATATCATGGATGTTTTTCAAGTTCAAGAACAGATTAGTCCTATTGAATATGCGAAATTGAAGAAGAAAAAGAGGAAACGAGCAAGGAGTTCTTCGAAAACTGAAAAGGACGACTTAGAATGGTAGATGTAGCGGAAATAAAAATATGGGGAAAACTTGTAGGAGCTGTCCGTTGGGATGAAAATCAACAACTTGCAAGTTTTCAATACGATGAGAAATTCGTTGCTAAAGAATATGAACTTTCACCTATTAAAATGCCCATTCGGAATGGAAGTCGTATTTACAGTTTTCCAGAATTAAGGAAACAAAAGGAGCAAGAAGTATCAACCTTTAAGGGATTGCCAGGATTATTGTCTGATTCATTACCAGATCGTTATGGTAATCAATTAATAAATATATGGTTGGCCCAAAAAGGACGACCGCAGAATAGCATGAATCCGGTTGAACAATTGTGTTTTATAGGGACAAGAGGAATGGGTGCGTTAGAATTTGAACCAGCAAGTATACAAGCCGAAGAGAAGGTTTTCCAAATTGAAATAGATGGTTTAGTTTCCATTGCTCAAAAGATTCTTTCTAAAAGAGAACAGTTTCAGGTGAACGTATTGGAAAACGAGCAAAAGGCAATGACTGAGATATTGAGTATAGGAACTTCTGCTGGTGGGGCAAGACCCAAAGCAGTTATTGCCTTTAATGAAAAGACAGGAGAAGTTAGATCTGGTCAAACAATTACGCCTGCAGGGTTTGAACATTGGTTGATAAAACTAGATGGCGTAAGTGATGTGCAGTTTGGTGCAAGTCATGGTTTTGGAAGGGTAGAGTATGCTTATTATTTGATGGCGAAAGATTGTCAAATAGACATGATGGATTGTAGATTGTTTGAAGAAAATGGGAGAGCACATTTCATGACTAAACGTTTCGATAGAGCAGAAGGAAACATAAAGCATCATATTCAAACATTCTGCGGATTGCAGCATTTTGATTACAATAACTTAAGAGGATTTAGTTACGAACAATTATTCCAAACCATGAGAATGCTCCGTTTAAATTATTCCGAAGCTGAGCAGATGTTTAGAAGAATGGTCTTTAATGTAATGGCTACAAATTACGATGACCACACAAAAAACTTTTCTTTTCGATTAAAACAAAATGGAGAGTGGGAACTTTCACCCGCATATGATATATGTTATTCTTACGATCCGAACAACATATGGGTCAGCCAACACACATTAAGTATTAATGGAAAACATAATAATATTTCTACTCCTGATTTATTAAAAATAGCGAAAGACAATAACATCAAAAAGGCAGAATTTATAATTCAAGAAATAAAAGAAGTAGTAAGTAATTGGAAAAAATACGCGAAAGATGTTGGGGTTTCCAAACAACTAAAAGAAACGATTGAAGAGAATTT
>CAZMKA010000068.1:0-17711 GCA_964566605.1 uncultured Saprospiraceae bacterium
AATCAACTCATCCACCTTCGTTTCATTCAATAAAATCATCATATTCATATGAAGCTACCCTAGCACCATAAGCTGAACTAATTAATAAACCATTTTCATATATAAAACTTGTATTCTTACTATCTCCTTTAGACCAAATCTCAGTAGCTTGACCATCTTCATTCCATGAGAGATATTCTTTAGATAATACCCATTGATTCTCTTCAGCAAGATCAGTATTTAAAGAATATTGTTTTGTCATCCGTACTTTATCGTCAATCAATTCATACTCATATTTAACACCACCACCAAGTCCGTTATTATTTAATTGTATTATAGGAACCTTATAGTGCAAATCAGTTAACCAACTATATTCATCAAGTTCAAATGAATAGGTCGTCGAACTTTGTAAAGCTTGAGAAGGAAAATCAACATTAAATTTCGTTATGTTATTTGGATAAACACTATTTATATATGTATAACTTTGGTTGATAGAAATATTGTCACTTGTTTGTAACTTTTGCTTTAAAGTAATTTTAGAACCTATTATCAAGCAATTTTTTGTTGAAGATTGAATTTCGTAATTACAATTATAAAATTCTTCAGTATATGGTAAATAGTTTCTTTCATATTCTATATCATAATTATATTTTTCACTAAATACTTCTTCTTCATTCTTATCATAAAATGTTATTGATGAAAGAAGAGAAAAATCCTTCCCAAAAAACATATGATTTGGGAGTACATTAAATTTTGAAAAAGGTAAAAATGGAGAAAGATAGTTAATAGATTGATAGCTTTTTATAAGGTCTTTCTTAACTTCAAATTCTTTTAAAACATATCCATTTAATTCTTTATTTGTATAAGATACAATATTCTCATAATATACCTCAGGACCTAATATTGATAGAAAAGGATTGTAAAAATTTGTATTCAATGAAAACAATTGACCTATTTCACAATTGTCATTTACAATTCGATTTGCATCGTTTGTCACAAAGGAAAAATTGTAAGGAGTAAAATTTAAAATACCACTACTGCATGTTGCAGTACTGCAACTTAAAGCATCATCCTTGATTACTTTAACTGAGACAGAAGCATCCATAAAATTTTCATCGAACTGATCTGTTTTAATAATGAAGGTATAAATATTATCACCATCCACACCTAACGCTTGAAGATCCTGAAAAGTCAAGCTTTTGTTAAATGATGACTTGTATATTTTTTCGTTCCAGCTTACAACTTCATAATTAGTTATGGCATCCTTTATTATTATTGTTAAATTTGAAAAATTCTCTATAGAGCAAGATTTTAATGTAGCCCATAAATCAACCTCTATTTCTTCTCCACAGTTAAATGCAATATTTTGCACAGTTGTTGAACTTCCATTTAAACAGTAAGAGGGACCGTCATCAACTTTTGTATCACATTCTTCACAGAATTCTGATGAATACGCTTCACTAGAAGTATTCGAATCTTCTTCTACTTTATCATATTCATAATAAGTTGTTATTTCATTTATTGTTTGACTTTTTAAGCGACTACCACCAACGGTTACATTTTGTGGTTCAAGTGGAATTTCAGTTAAATTAATATTATGGTAGCCGTCAGACTTAAAAATATAATCAACTTCAACATTATAATCAATATCAATATAATTGTCAATTTCTTTCTTAGCGAGTAAATTAGAATCAAAAGTTCCACAATGTATTTGTTGACCACCTATCACTTTATAAACATTAATAGGTAATGGTACTCCAAAATTAGTATCATTTTGCGTATCTGGACAAAATAGACTAGAAGAAATTTCTATTGAATATTCATAATTATTATTAAACTCATAGGAATTTAAGGTAAATAAAGATTCGTCACAATCCTCATCTTCACCAGAAATAATACCTGATATAGAATTTATACCACTTTGAAGTGGTGCAATAGAATACACTGAATTTGGCTCATATTCAAATTCTATAAATTTTCCGTTTGGATAATGAATGCTTTTTAAACTTCCTGCAATTGCATATTCAAAATCAACTGCTCTATTTTGATTTTCAAAATCAGCTAAAGACGATAGATTTAAACATTCATTAGAAATAGAAGGTAAATAAAGTAATGATTCATTATCTTCTTTCCCATTATTATATCCCCACAAATCAATTCCTTTCGATAAACAATGTTGAAGTTTATCTCCATTATAATATTGAAAATCAGTAGTATAGGTATTTGATGAACTGCAACCTTCATCTATGCTAGTTAATATAAATTTATAATTATCTGCTGATTCAACTGGTCCAAATAAAATTTCATCATAATTTAATACTTTTTTTGAAACACAATACTTTAAATCATTTGCTTTGCTATAGGTGATAATACTTGAAAGCAAATTGGCATATGTAACGTCCCACCAACCATCTCCAATTGGGCCTCCTATCGAAAAATATTTGTGATCATAATCTAATTCAATTACATTATATTTACCTTCTATCTTTTTTAGATAAATATTATTATGAGTTACCAATTGTAAATCATCATTATATATATCTATTAAACCGTTATAATCAGCAAATATGTAATTTCCACTTTTATACCTATGATTTCTAATAGTCTCTTTATCATAAGAGAAACTTACCTCATTATCTTCATTCATTATTGTTTGAGCTACCCATTTACTTGAATAATGATAGTGAAAAATATTATTAGCGAAATTAAATTCTTCGGAAGTATATGAAGTGTATTCATTTGAAAATTCATTATTCTCATTATAGTCTCCTATCAAGAGTATTTCGCCATTTGGCATTGTAACTTTCCATCCAGAAATATGACGAAATAATCTAGAATATGTTAAATTAAAAGGATTGTCATTTGGTATCCAGTCGTTTCTAACAACCCATTCATCTGTAATTATATACTCTATTTCAATATCTGAATTATCAAGAAAAACTATATCTCCATTTAATAAATAAAAGTTTAATGAGTAAGAACCATAATTGAAATGAAATAAATCACTTTCTAGGTCTTTAATAATTCTGCACGGATCAATATAATTAACATTATCAAATAATTCGCATTCATTTGCATCAGGAAAATCAGCAAGGTAATCAGAATAGACTAAATACCCATAAGTTAAATAACCCAAAAATGGCTCTAAAGCATTTCCTATTGGCTCTGTAATTCCTTGATATTGTGGTTTTACGGTTTCATCTGCCAATTTACCTCTTTTGATTCTATTTATTGTAGGAACATGATTTAAATTCCAACCAACTCCCACCTCTAGTCCTTTATCATTATTTTTTATAGCACCAGTTGTGTTTAGTAAAGTTATTGGTATATTAATTCCTAATTCATTAAAGTTAGCTAAAGGGAAAGTATATATTGCTTTTCCTATATTCTCATTTACATCACTACTTCCTATTGTAACACCATTTGTGCCCTGAGCTGAAACAATTGTGCTGAATGCTAATGCTAATGCTAATGTTATAATTATATTTTTCATGGTAGAATTATTTAGAGATTACAAATTTTTTAATAATATTTTGTCCATTAATGTCTTTGATTAAAACAGTATATAATCCTGAACTGTATTCTGCTACATCAATTTCAATTTTATATTTTTCAACATTAAGGTTTTTAACTTTTTTACCTGCAGTATCATATATTTCAATAATATGTATTTGTGAAAGGTCATTACTGATTTCAATATTTAAAATATCACTTGTTGGATTTGGATATAGAAAAGCTGAAATTTTACTATTATTTCTTAATCCTGCTTTAAGTGACACTTCATGCTTTTCATGCCTCGTCTCTTCATTCTCTTTCAAACTTTCTTCTTCTTTTCCTTCTTTATCGGTTGGTCCATTTATAATACCATCACAATCATCTGTTTCATCAAATTCAAAAACTGATGTATAAACACATCCACTAACATCGGTAATACTTAGACTATATGTTCCTATTCCATTCGTTTCAATTACATAATCAGATATTTCTGCCAATATTTGACCACTATTCGATGTACTGAAACTTATATTTTCTACTTCGATTTCTTCAGGGACAGAAAACTCAACTAAGTGGCAAGCAGTTATTGATTCTATTGCTTCAGTTATTTGACTTGTAATTGAATTATAAATGTATAAATGCCTTGGAGGCCCTTCGCCTTCAGGATCTCCTGGATTCGAATCAAGAATACCTTGAAAAGGACCATTTTTAGAACTTGCGGTTGCAGCCTCTCTTTCTGCAACCAATGTATTATCATCTTTGAAATGTATAATGTAGTTTTTTATGTTATAATCTTCAGCCTTTAATGTATTATAAATCTGATATGGATCTAAGCCATTCCCATTATAAGAAGGAGCATCACTAATAGTTATAAGATGGAAACTTGCATCGCTTCTAGGGACTAAAACACCATTATCGATAGCCAATTTGAGCCTTTTATATGCATCATAAACATTTGTGGCTCCACCAGGTGGATTATAATAACTAATATCTAGGGCATCGTATTGAAAGTCTTCAATAATTGCAAAAGAACCAGTACCTGCAAAAGAAGCAGCTGCAAATCTGATGTCATCTGATTTACAATCTAAATAACTAGATACATTCTCTACTATTTCTTGTAACTCATGAAATTCTCCTTGATTTACTATACTCCCAGATCTATCTAAAAGAAATAAGAAATCCATTTTATTTGAAGAACAATTATTAATTGCTAAAATATCACTCTCTTCACAATCTTCTGGACATTCTTCAAGACATACATCTTCTATTAATAATGTATTTTCTCTATCTCCATAATTACTTATCCAGTTTAAAATATCTTTATAATATTCAAATAATTCACATTCTTCCGATGAAGGATGGCATGGTACATATGCAAATGAACTACTTTGCTCTTCATTAAAAAAAAGTTGGTGCTCTTCATTTTGAAAAGGAATATCATAAGAGTAATCCTCCCTGCTTATACCAAAGGTAATTCCATCATATATATCTAAAATACTAGTGCTATTAAAATCCTTTAAAATATACAAACTGAACCACTTATTTGGTTCAATAAATCTGCTTGATACATTATCATAAATTTTAAACAAATCATTTGACACAGTTCCATTCAATAGAATATTCCATTTATCAAATCCTGTTCCTGCAGAAAATTCATTTTTTAGAGAAAAACACAATACGGTTCCAGGCTGCAGTAGATATTTTCCATCCCACTCAACTTCAATGTATTCAAAAACATCTCCATACATAGGAATCCATGCATCATTTTGATAATTTGCATTAGTTATTTTGAATTTAGTCCCTGATTCAATAAATTGAGTAGAAATAATAGAGAAACAAAATCATTTTCGACTTCATCATCAAGTCCTTTAAATATGAATAGAGGAACAGATGGGTCGCTCAATAACGGAGTATCATCCTTTAAATAAATATTCGTTTCGAAATGAGGAGAAATTATTACTGTACTATCTTCCGGTATATCAAAAACTAATTCAAGTGTTTGATTATTAAATTGATTAGTATAACCATTTGGAGTATTTGTATTAAAATTATAACAAATTTCGCCATTTATCAATGTTACTTCTTGCGATTCAAGAGATAAAAATTCAGCCTGCTGATTTTTACTTTCTATACTTAATTTTCCCTTATAAGAATTTGGGAAATTTTCAAGATCAACACAGAGTTGAAAAGATTCTCCTTCATTAACAAAATAAGCACTTTCTTTGAAACTTGCTTTGGGAATTGTTGAGGAAGAAAAATTTTGACAAAATGCATTTGATAAAAATGCAATAAAAATAAGGGTGTGGAATAATTTTATGTGCCTTTATTAAAGTTAAAAATGGATTTCGTAATTAAAACAACAAATTCTATGCCAATAATTACCTTTACACCTTTATTCTCAATATACTTTGAAAAATCCCTCTCTAATATCTACCTTTGATTCTTAACAATTTTCTATGAAACTATTTAGCTACTTTATAGCAATTACATTCTTGTCTATTTCTTGTTCCTCTGGCTTAACTGTTTATGACCTTAAACCACAATCTACTCCTAGCTACGTTTATGAACCCTTCAGATTATTTACTCAAGAAGATGAAATTAGTATAAACGAATTTAGTAATGTCGGATCTTTTGAATACAAAGATGCTGGTCTAACTTTAGACTGCGGTTATTCAACCGTTACAAACTTAGCTATTGATAAGGCAAGAAGTATAGGAGCAAATGGAATAAAAATCACAGAACATAAATACCCTGACGCTTATTCAACTTGCCATAGAATTAAAGGTGTTTTTATTTATTCTGATGACATGTGGAAATATGAAAACGAAATTATATGGCATAAAAAAAGAAAACTTCAACTGAGAGATTTTCGAGATTCTACCTACAATGAAGGTCTTGTTAGCACGACAATGTCAGGATTTAAATTTGAATTTAAATCGATTCCTATTAAAGGTAATGTTCAACTAGATGTTAAAACTTTCTTTAATCCAAAAGAATCATATATTAATAGTACAGACACAACCATATTGAATTTACAACAACTTCACTTTGATGCTTCAGAATTACATTCAAGAGTTTTTATTAATAGAATATTAAACGAATGTAAAAATGCGGGTCAACTTGAAGCTAAGTATCAAATTATTTATAATGAAGTTAATGCAGATTTGAGAAATCTTCAAGGAGATATTAGTAATGCATATAGGAACATTGAAGAAAGAGATCGTTTAATGAAATTGGTTAATGAAGGCCTTGAAAATTATTCTGATTATTCAAAAGACATTTATTTCATGCCTATATAATCTCATACCTTAATTAAAATGCTTCAGCATTATTAATTCTTGCTGTGTCAGTCTTCTATTCCAACCTCTAGGTAAATCTTTTTTCGTTAACCCAGCATAATTGACTCGATCTAGTTTTACTACTGTATATCCAAGGTGCTCGAATATGCGTCGGATGATTCTATTTTTTCCTTGATGAAGCAGGATCATTAATTCTCTGCCTTCTTTTCCCTCCAGTATTTTTGCTGAATCTACTTCAGCTAAACCATCTTCTAACAATAGTCCCTTTTCTATTTTAGCGACATCTTCTTTTGTAATGGGTTTATCGATTCCTACGTGATATAACTTTCTTACTTCATGAGATGGATGAGATAGTTTTTTCGCTAAATCTCCATCGTTGGTTAAAACCAACAAACCGGTTGTCATAAAATCTAGTCTTCCTACTGGATAAACTCTTTCTTTAACTTTTCCACCGAGCAAATCGATAACTGTTCTACGGCCTTTTTCGTCGCTCACTGTAGTAACAACCTTCTTCGGTTTATTTAATAAAATATAAACTTTATTCTCTTCTACTTTAAGGACCTTTTCATCGTAAATAACTTGATCGTCAGGCTGGACCATGTAAGAAGGATTTTCTTCCACTTCTCCATTCACCTTAACTTTCCCAGCTTTTACTAAATCAGCAGCTTTACGTCGAGAACATAAACCCGAATGGGCAATGAATTTATTTAACCGAATGCCTTCTCTCTTTTCCATTAAAATGGATTTTCATCATCAAGGTTCATGCGCGATTGTGCGATACCATAATTATCTTCCATTCCTCCTCCCATAGGACTTCCCATGTTGATGTCCCCGAAATTCGTTTGTTCGTAATCTACGAATTTCGTCATCTCTCCAATAAATTTCAAGAATACTTCTCCTGTAGAACCATTCCTGTGTTTCGCGATAATTATTTCTGATGCTCCTGGTGGCACGTCTGGATCTTCGAATTTATAATAAGCTGGACGATATACGAATGTTACCATATCCGCATCCTGCTCGATCGCTCCTGATTCCCTAAGGTCAGAAAGCATCGGTCTCTTAGGTCCACCTCTTGATTCAACATTACGGGATAATTGCGATAAGGCAATTACTGGAACATTCAATTCCTTAGCAAGTCCTTTCAATGCTCTTGATATTGTTGATATCTCCTGTTCTCTATTTCCTTTACTATTCGATCCAGCTCCTACTGTCATTAACTGAAGGTAATCGATAACGATCAAACCTATATTGTGATTATTCTTTAATCGTCTACACTTCGCACGTAATTCATAAATATTTATACCTGGTGTATCATCAATATAAATTGGTAATTCAGCTAATCGCTCTACACCCGCATTCAACTGTTCCCACATTTTTTCATCAAGTGTTCCTTTACGGATATGCTCATTTGGCAATTCACATTCCATCGCTAAAAGACGTTGACAAAGCTGCGTGTTTCCCATCTCCAAAGAGAATATAGCTACACCTTTTTGGGCAATAGCCGCATTTCTTGCAAGGGATAAAGCGAATGCTGTTTTTCCCATACCAGGTCTCGCTGCTAGAATGATTAAATCACTCGGTTGCCATCCACCTGTCATTTTATTCAAGTCGGTAAATCCCGTAGGAATTCCAGTAAGTCCTTCTTGTTGATTATTCGAAACCGTTTCAATCTCATCTCGTGTTTTTACCACCAATGAACGTAATGATTCAAATGATTTCGATATGTTTTTATCTGTAATTTCATACAGATTTCTCTCCGCTTCATCAAGCATGTCAAAGATATCTTTCGTATCTTCGAATGCGTCTTTAATGGTTTCGGTAGAAACTTTGATTAATTCTCTTTGTACGAATTTTTGGGCAACGATTCTTGCGTGGAACTCGACGTTTGCAGAAGATGCAACACGATTCGATAAGTCCATCAAGTAATTTATTCCACCAATCTTATCAATAACTTTTGCTTTACGAAGCGATTCGTGAACAGTAAGTAGATCAACGGGCTGTGAATTTTTGAATAAATCTTCCATGTGTTCATAGATGATCTTATTCGCCTCGCTATAAAAAGATTCGGGACGTAAAATACTGTTGACAGAAGGTAATCCATCTTTATCGGTCATTATCGCTCCTAGAACAGCTTCTTCAAGCTCAAGCGCCTGAGGAAGTACTCTACCATAAGCTTGATTCTTCAATTCCTTTTGGAATTGTTGCTCTTTCGCTTTACCGGGGATAGATTGTAATTTATTAGGTTCTGCCATTTTTATCGTTTAGAGAAATGCAAATTTAGTCGATTGTTTGAATAAGAAAAGTTTGGCTATTAACAACACATACAACTCAACTGTGGAAAAGCACTGTAAAACTATTTTAGATGTGGAAAACCTTTTTTCTTGTCTTTATTAAACACCATTTTCTCGTTATAAATTTCCCAAACATGATAAAAATGAAATATATTTTATTTTTCTAATGTATTGGATTTCAGCAATCTGTAGTTTTCTACTTTTTACAGTGCAGATGAAACAAAAAATGCCCAAAGCTTTGTAATTACGAGCTTTGAGCATTTTGTTTTGGGCGAAAGCCCATTGTTTCTGTTATTCTACATTTTTATTGACTTCCGTCAAAAGTTTATTCTGATGTAATTTTTTTCATTTTGTAGAAAACTTTTTCTTTTCTACATTTTTGTTTTAACCTTTCCTATAGAAGCCAAACGTTCTTGAATTTTAATCAACATGTTTTTTTGATCTTCAATTTCCGTTACTTTCGATTCTTGGCTAACTATATTTTCTTCGATGTTACGCTCCATCTTTGCAATAGTTTCCTTTGCCTTTTCGATATTCTTTTCATAAGACTCTTTGTCTTTTCCTAGTCCTTTCAAGTCTTTTTCAAGTCCTTTCAAATCCTTCTCTGCACTATCCAAAAGCTCCTCAACATGTTTCTTTTCTGCATATACAGCAAAGTCATCTACAAATTTCTTAGCGTTCTTGAAAACGGCAGGATCTTGGTCTGAAGACAAAAAAGCGCTTCCTTGATCAATCCATAAATAAATTCTTGAATCGTTCTGTAAATCCTCAACTTTTGAGAATAAATCAATTTCAGTCGGGGTTATCAACGGGATACGAATATCTTCAGCAAATAACTCATCTGCTTTTCTATTCTTTTTTAATTTACCGTATTCTTTCAAGTAAGCTGTCCAGTAATCGGTTGCCACTTTAGAAGGAATCTCGTTAAGGTCAACAACGAGAGCAGGAAGGGTTCCTAGACTCATCGATACATCCTTTGTGTAGGATTCCATTTGGGCTTGACCCGTAAAAAAAGCAAGGGCAAAAAGGAAGGTAAAAAGTATACTCTTTTTCATTTTTATCAATTTAAAATTTTTGATCAATTTATATCAATCCACATCTAAGACGAATTAAACAAGGAATTGACACATCGTTTCAACTTTCTTAAAGCTACAAAAAGTTCCCGATAATCATTTAGCATTTTTAAGCTTATCAATTTGCAATCACTATATTTGCTCAAAAAATAGCGGATGATATTATCAATGACTGGGTTCGGGAAATCGACTGGAGTGTATAAAGACAAGAAAATTAGCATAGAATTAAAGTCCCTAAATGGGAAATCGACCGATATCCGATTCAAGTTGAGTAGTAATCTCCGTGAAAAAGAGGTTTATTTAAGAAACCTTATTCTCGATCATGCCAAAAGAGGGAAACTAGAATGTACCCTAAATATTCTTGCAGGTGAAGATGAAGAAATTCAACTTAATAGAGGCCTTTTCAAAGCTTATGTTCGTGAAATCCAAAGCATAGAAAATGAAATGGGAATGGGAAGTACAGACCTTAGTTCTGCACTTTTGAGAATACCGAATGTTGTATTACCGAATGAGTCCGACATGCCTGAAGCAGAATGGGAAGCAATCAAGGAAACAGCAATACGAGCGCTTGAAAATTTAAAGAATTTCCGTGCTGCGGAAGGAGAAGCAATGGAAAAAGATCTGAGAGGAAACGTAAATAATATTGCTGATGCTCTTGAAAAAGTTAAAACTTATGAACTAGAGCGTGTAGATAGATTGCGTGCGAAATTGAAGAAGAACTTAGAAGAGTTCATGGGTAAAGAAAATGTGGATAAAAACCGTTACGAACAAGAGGTTATTTATTACATGGAAAAGCTTGATATTAATGAAGAGAAAGTTCGTCTTTCTCAACATTGCCGATACTTCGATGAACAATTATCTTCTTCGCATGAAGCTAGTGGTAGAAAAATGTCTTTTATTGCGCAAGAAATGGGAAGAGAAATCAATACGCTTGGTGCAAAAGCTCAACATACAGAAATCCAAAAACTTGTGGTTTCAATGAAAGATGATCTAGAAAAAATAAAAGAACAACTCGCTAATATCGTATAACATGAAAAGAGAGATGATCCTTATTACAGCTCCGTCTGGCGCTGGTAAAACTACGATTGTAAGGCATTTGTTGAACGCCTTTGACTTCATTGGCTTTTCTGTTTCAGTAACTACTCGAGAGAAAAGACCTCATGAGATCGAAGGAAAGGATTACTACTTTGTTTCGCCTGACCGCTTCAAGGAATTAATTGCTAATGGTGAACTTGCTGAGTACGAGGAAGTTTATGAAAATCAATTTTACGGTACTTTAAAAAGTGAAGTAGAGCGAGTGTGTATGCACGGTAAAAAAATCATTTTTGATATTGATGTGAAAGGTGCTACGAACTTGAAAGAACAATATGGCGAAAAAGCTCTTGCCATATTTATTTCCCCACCAAGTTTGGAAGTGCTTGAAAAAAGATTGGTTGATCGTCAAACGGAGTCAGACGCTAGTTTGAAAAAGCGATTGGCGCGTGTTCGTAAAGAAATGGAATATGTTAATTCTTTTGACACCGTTTTGGTTAATGACAACTTAGATGTAGCGTTAAAAGAAGCCGAAGAAAAAGTGCTGAGCTTTCTATTCCCTGATTCTTTGTTATTGAATTAATGTTGTTTGGGTTGGGACCCAAAAGGAATGTTGTTTTTTATATGATAAGGTTTTTTAAGCTTCTTTAGCAGGTTTTTTCCATTTCCAAACCATTACAGCAATTCCACCAATTATAAATGGAATGGAAAGTAATTGTCCCATATTCAATGTCATACCATCTTCGAATCCAACTTGATTTATTTTGAAATATTCAATGATAAATCTTGCAGTAAAAAGGAGCGCAAAGAAAAGTCCGAAAATAAATCCTTTATTGAATCTATTCTTATGTCTTTTATATAGATATAATAGAATAAAAAATATCAATAAGTAAGACATAGACTCATAAAATTGTCCGGGATGACGCGGAACATTATCTACTGCTTTGAATATTACACCAGCATCAGTTCCTGTTGGTTTTCCTATAATTTCAGAGTTCATTAAATTTCCTAGACGAATAAAAACACCTGTTAAAGAACCACCTACAGCGACTTTATCTAGCACACCGAAAAACGAATGTTTTGTTTGCCAACAGAATAATGCAATAGAAAGAAATACCCCAAAAATTCCTCCATGTGATGCTAATCCTTGATAACCTTGGAAAGTCATTTTACCATTTTCAAAACCTACTGGCAACAACATTTCAACTGGATGGCTTAAGTAATATGCTGGCTCATAGAATAAACAATGACCAAGTCTTGCTCCTACTATAGTCGCTATGAAAATATACAAAGCCAACTTATCAATATCATTGATGCTGTAGCCATCAGCTATAAAGAATCGCTTCGCTACCTGAAACCCAAGTATCAAGCCTGTTGCAAATAGCAAGCCATACCATCTTATGGACACCTTACCAAATAAATTTATTATCTCAGGATCTATATCCCACGTTATTGCTCCTAATATTAGATTCATACAGCAAATGTATGTTTTTTTGAGGAGCAATTTGATATAAATAAGATTGCTGTTCTATAAGTTTCTACAAAGGGGCATATTCTATCGTCGCACATAATAAACCTCCTATAAGAGTAAGGCAGATTAACCAATACACAAAATGCAATAAAATATATTTCCATCCTCGCATTTCAAACAAAGCATTTATTCCTATTATAGGTAATGCAATAAATATTGCAGTAAACATTCCATGTGCTGCACCATGCTTGAAATCTCTATGATTATCACCGTACTTTTCCATTAATTCATTGAAGGTAACTTGGGCAGTACTGCCTGCTTCGAAAATTTCAGGGACAAACATTCCGAATGCACCTGATTGATGGATTACGAAATTCGTCATAATAAAAGAAACCATAACAGAGAAAAGGTATGATACTAAGAACGTAACTAACATGTTAGGATTTTTTGCTTTAATAGATTCTTCCGTAAATCCATTTACATTCATCCAAATAGTTCCTATTACTTTTTTATGATAAAAAACAAATCCTACTAAAATAGGAATAAGACCAGCGACAAAGAACATGTACCAATTGATAGGCATAATTTTAGTTTTTTAGTTTTGAATAACTTAAAAATAACAAAAATTAATTAATCGCTTTTTGAAAGTTTTCAAATATTACATCCTCACTTAAGTAATCCTCAACAAACTTCCTTCCATTAATAACTAAATTCCTTTTTAATTTTTCGTCATCTTTCAAAGTAGTTATTTTCAAAGCAAGATCTATTGCATTGTTCTTCTCAAATAATAATATTGCTTTTGATATTTCAGCAATTTCTTTTACTCCTTCTAGATTATTACCTATCACGGGAATATCCATTTTCATAGCTTCCATATTACCGATTCCCATCGGCTCAGTAAAAGCGGGCGTTATAAAAACATCAGCCTGACTAAATAAATGACCTATTTCATTTCGTCGTTTATAACTATGAAATTCAATACTTTGATTAGGAAATTGATTTTTTAATTCCTTTTGTGCCTCTTTGGGTGGACCAATAGCAATAATCTTATTGGGAAAAGAAAGTGTTTTACATGCGTTCAATAAGGTAATTAATCCACCAGAAATATAATTTGTTTTTACAAAAAGAATGGAGAATTCCGAATTTTTCATTTTGACTTTTGGATGTAAATCCAAAGAAGAAAAATAGAAATAACTTAATTTATTTAAAGGTGTTTTATAGAACTTATGAATTTGAGCTTTCATTTGTTCCGAGTTGGTGTGAACTTTATTTAATTTATTAATTGTACGTTTTTCAATGTTCTTTAAAATCATTCTAAAGAGTTTTCTTCGGAATGACTGATGTGGGTAAACATCATTCATATATTGAGAGTCATGAAGAAAGCCTTGGACATTATTATGAATTCTATTTTTTACAGTAAACTCTGCTTCAATGATATTATTAAAAAAGATAAGATCATAAGAATTATAATTTAATGACTTTATTTTCTGGTAAATAGCTTTTGATAATTTTCTCTGAAAATGAATAGGCGTTTTAATTGATGGTTCAAGAACTTCTATAAAACCTTCATTTTTCTCTATACTTATAACATCAACATGGTGTTTATACCTCTGTGCCCATTTCAAAAAAAGCTGTGCGAAAATAGCGGCACCATTGTGACTTTGATTAACAAAACTGCTAGAAAACAGTATGCGCATAGAGTTAAATTTGTTTGATGCAAAATAAAACAAAAGATAATAACATTTATATTTGAGAAAATAATCTTTTATGAGTCGTCAAATTTTAGTTGGAATTGTGTGTTTTTGTATAGTCTTAGGTGGCTTAACTTTAATGTCTAATCAAGTATTTACAGAAGCAGATGAAAAAGCTTTACATTCTTTACCCCAAGTTATACGGTCTGTTCCTATTGCCGATTATGTCGATTTAGGTGGAGAAAGAATTCCTACTGAGAAGCATGATGTAAAAGAACGCTTAGATAGAGAATTGATGGTAAACTCTTATTGGCATTCTAATACGATACAGAATATCAAGTTGTCTTAACGTTATTTTCCTACTATCGAGCGTATTTTAGCTGAAGAAGGAGTACCTGATGATTTCAAATATTTAGCAGTAGCAGAAAGTGATTTGAGATTAAAGACTTCGTATGCGGGAGCGAAAGGATACTGGCAATTTATGAAAGCTGCGGGGAAAGAATACGGTTTGGAAATAAATGACGAGGTTGATGAGCGTTATCACATAGAGCGATCTACAAAAGCGGCTGCAAAGTATATCAAATACCTAAAAAATAGATTCGGTTCTTGGACTAATGCTGCCGCTGCATATAACATGGGACCAACTAGATATAATAAATTAACTAAGTCACAAGGCTCAACAAATTATTTTGATTTGAATCTAAATGACGAGACGAGTAGATACGTGTTTAGAATTCTTGCTTTTAAATATATATTGAGTGATCCTGAACAATATGGATTTATAATTCATGAAGATGAAAAGTACAAACCACTTAATAATTTTTATGTCGAAACTATAGATAAATCTGTATCAAACTGGAGTAAATTCGCACAGGATAGAGGAATTAGCTATAGAGATTTAAAGGTATATAATCCTTGGTTAATTGACTCGAAATTGACTGTGATTAATAATACCTACCAAGTAAAAATTCCTAAAAATTAGATCTTACTTATTTGTATTTATTTGCTTTTTACTGTGGGCTTGTAATTCACCTAAAGCAAGCAAAATTGAAGCTGATTCTGAAATAGATACGGTAAGCTCTTTTGGGTTTAAACCCAAAATAAAAGAATTCGATATTGTCCTATCATACGATTCTACTTCATGGACTCAAATCAGTGAATCCTCGCTTATCAAGCTAGATATTCGCTATGCAAGTGAAAATAATTTCATGAAAAAACAGGTCTATGATTGCGGCAAATGTTTTCTAAGACCGAATGTTGCTAGGCGTTTAAAAAGCGTTTCGGACGATTTAAAAGAAAACGGGCTTGGTTTGATTTTATACGATTGTTATCGGCCTTTACCAGCTCAACAATTATTATGGAATATTATGCCTGATGCAAGATATGTTACTCCTCCCAAAAAAGGAAGCATGCACAATAGAGGACATGCTGTGGATTTAGGATTAATTGATTTACAGTCAGGTGAAATATTGGATATGGGGACAGCATTCGATTATTTCGGGAAAGAAGCGCATTATGCTTTTAAGGGTTTGCCTTACGAGATTATCCAACGAAGGATTACGTTAAGAGAATCCATGAAAGCACATGGTTTTTCAGGTATTCGTACAGAGTGGTGGCATTTCAGTTACAAGAGAGAAGTTGCTGAATTATCCAAGTGGGAATGGTGGTGTGAGTAATTATTTTTTTGGAATTCCTTTTAGTGACTTTACTTTTAAATCCTGATCAATATCCTCAGAAAGCCATAATACTGCGTGAACCATCACATCTCTAGTTGTAAATGCACCAGCCATAGAAAAAGAAGGACTTGTTATATGCGGTTTTATAATCTTACTTATATAAACTTCATCATGAAAAAGGTGTAAAAGGTATGTCGAATCATTTCCCGTTAAATTCCCTATTCGATCAGCATATTCTGGTTTTAATTCGAGAGAAAGCGCGCCCTCTATAACTTTCTTTGGGTCTTTTTGCGGTTCTATATTACTGAACATGGACTGATCCATGAACGGAGAATTGGCATCTTGTATAAATAAAGCTTTTTTTCCTTCCATCAACTTAACTCCATAATTATGGTCTCCAGCATCAGGAAATCTTGTTTTAAAAGCAGGCGATGATATAATACTATCAATCAATGCTTCATCTCCAAGATTTACTAAACCTATCATGGATGACTTTTTGTAAGGTCTGGTTTTAGTAGGCTTAGTAATATATGACTTTAGGTACTCTCTGATATTTTTATAATATTGCGGAGAAACAGCGTATACTACTTTCATCATACGGTCTCTTTCCACCAACTCTTTAATAGAAGCCGTATCATTTATACCTACACCATCAACAATAATACTATTACCATGAGATTCATACATTACATATTCATGATTCGTTGAAAAATATTCCAAGCGATCAACAATCACCTCTGCAGTCTCATCAGATATTTCTTCACTAGACTCAATTTCAATAATTGTCCCTCCCACATTTTCTAATGTTGGTAATTTACATGACACTAAACAAAAAAGTATGCAGATAATAAAGTAATGTAATTTCATCTATGCTTTGTATAATTATTCATTGCAAATATAGAAAGACAGGAAGTGAATAACCATGAAATTTACAAAAAGCATATTTATTCTATAATTCTTTGTAAATTCAACTTACCAGAAACAATGAAAAACATACCAGTTATAAAAATTTCTGCCCCAGATACAAATCAACGTTCATATAAAGAAAGAATATAGATACATTTGAGTACACTGTGAAAGTTAATGCACCATGAAACTTTTTAAACTACCCATTAACATTGCTTTTCACACTATAGTAGATAGTACAAAATCAGAACCCTTTTAACAGAGTTCTGATTTACTATTTATTCCCTTTTTTTGGTCTTCCTCGCCACCTTCTTCCTCTAGGGATATCACCTGCCATAATTGAACCATAGGGTTGGATTTCATCTATAACATTTCCTAAACCAAACTCTTCCATTTGGGAACGGACAGACTTTGCATTTTTATATGCTGAAGGCAATTCTGAAATATCTATTTTCCCGCAGTAAAATCGAACATCAAGACCTTTTGTCTCCTCGAAAAACACTTCTTCATTTGTTTGTTCAGCTTTCGATAATTTATGCTTTGTTCGTTGTGTTCTTGCAGCAATATGGTAATTATACCACTTCTACTTTTATTGGTTTGATTAAGAACAATCCATTTAATAAAACAAATTAGCATTACACTAAAAATGAAGAATCGGATTGACGTATAATACATATAAATGAAACACGATAAGCTACTATCTTATCTCAGCCCATATATCTTCTGTTAATCCAACATCGGATAATTGCATTCCGCCTTGTACACCTTCCATTTTAAGCATCGCTCCATGACTTGTAG
>CAZMKA010000069.1:0-4224 GCA_964566605.1 uncultured Saprospiraceae bacterium
GGATTAGCATTGTTTGTAGAAGACGATGATCCATTAATTTTTTATACTTCCATTGCACGATTCGCAATTAACACATTGACCGAAAAAGGGAAATTATACTTTGAGATAAATGAACATTACGGGCATGAGGTAATGGAAATGATGAAGGCACTAGGATTCAAGGAAGTCGAACTAATAAAGGATATGCAAGGTAAGGATAGGATAGTAAAGGGAGGGGTGTCATAATCTAGATTATGGAGGATTAATTATAAATGGTCTGAATTAGCATTTTTAGGATGAAAGGATTATAGGATTAAGACTACCCACCACTTTGCTTCACATCCTTATATCCCTCTTTCTCTAAAATAGCAATCACTTTCTTCACTTGATCACCTTGAATCATGATCTCGCCATCTTTTGCAGCTCCTCCCACACCGCATTTATTCTTCATCTTCTTACACAGTGCAACCATGTCATCCTCCGAAAGCTCTAATCCTTTAACAAGCGTAACGGTCTTCCCACCTCTGTTTTTTCTATCTCTTAAGACCCTTATTTTCGCTGTGAAATCAGTTTTTGATTCTTCTGTTGAATCACCTCCAAGACTGATGTGATTGAAGAATGAATTTCCTTCTTTTCCTGTAGTAAATACGAGTTGATTCCCGTTTCCTTTATTCTTTTTTTTACCCATTATCGACGCCAGTTATTGTTGATCATTGAAAGTATGGGCAAATATAATTGTTTGACGCCAGATTGTGAATTAGTCAAGATAATCAAGCCAGTTTTTGTTTCAGGGACAAAGTGTAACGATGCACTGTTATTAATGCTTCGACCTCCATGCCCATATATAGTGTATTTCTTGCCATTGGCGATTTTATACAATCCATTCGAGAAATTAACGCCTTTCTTTATTCCAGTTTTAATCTCATTGGATTTAATGAATGAGCTGACGGGATTTTCTAGTAATAAAAAACGCAACAAATCTTCCATTTCATCTTTTGTTGCAAACAAGCCAAGAGAAGATTGATAGACTCCATATTTTATATTATTTCGCTCATTCCCGTTAATATCTATTCCTTTGATTCCGTCTTCTTGATCACGCCATGATGGTAAAGTTGGATAAACTTTTTGGGCTGATTCGTACCAAAATTTAATATCTTCACCTGTTTCTTTAATCAGCCATTCTTCCAAAGCCACAACATCATGATGATTGTATTTGAAACCTCCATCTATATTTAATTTATTGGATTTCAAAGCGTTGAAATATTCTTCCTTACTTACTTGTTCGTAGTCATTCTTTCGGTTTACATTTATTAGTTTTAGTGTCCTTGGGTATCCTGCAGTGTGCTGGATAAGATCGATGATTTTTGTGGACTTAATAAGATGCGTTTCTGGGAATACATCCTCGATTACTTTTGATGTGTCTAACTTCCCTTCAATGATTGCATGAGCAACTGCAATGCTTGAGTATACCTTACTTAATCCTCCTATCCCGAAAAGTCTTTCGTCATTTATCTCTTCTTTTCCCGTAATCTCATTCCCAAATTTCACCGTAAAACTGGTGTCGGGTTCTACTACAATTACAAGGAATCCAGGTGTTTCTTTTTTATCCCATTCGATCTCATAGCGCAAGATTTTTCCTATTTCTTTTGATAGTTGTTGCTCCACAGTTTTTTGAGCAATTGATGATGTAATTGCGAAAGAGGTTAAAAGTAAGATAATTAAGGCTGTTTTGTGGCGGCGCCAAGATTTATGCGACATGTAGTACGAATTATAACTTATTAACGGATATCTTTCGTTTAAAGTCTCATATTTTAGCATTTTTAAGTTTTTATAAAACAAAACGCTTACAAACTTTTTTAAATTTTGGCGTAAAGCCAAATAAAAAAATAGCAAATGCCGTCACAAAAAGTCACTTTTACAAATAAGAATGGATACGAGTTATCAGCAAAACTTGAATTACCTATGCTTCCTAAACCAGGAGCATATGCAATCTTTGCACATGTATTTACAGGTAATAAAAATTTAATTGCGGCTAAACATATCTCCAGAGCTTTGAATATGGAAGGGATTGCTGTATTGCGATTTGATTTTACTGGGCTGGGAGAGAGTGAAGGAGATTTCGCTGACACAAATTTTACGAGTAATGTGGACGATTTAATGGCAGCCGCTGATTTCTTAACTGAAAATTATGAATCACCTTCTTTAATTGTAGGGCATTCACTAGGCGGTGCTGCAAGTTTGTTCGCAGGAGCAACAATTGATAGCATCCAAGCAATTGCGACAGTTGGAGCGCCTGCAGAACCTGAGCATGTTACCCACCTTTTAGATGATAAACTTGAAGAAATAGAAAAAGAAGGAAAAGCTAAAATCAATTTGGCTGGCCGAACATTCACTATAAAAAAACAGTTTCTTGATGATTTGAGAAGCTACAAATTAGACAATGCGATTAAGGGCATGTCGAAGGCACTAATTGTGCTCCATTCTCCCCAAGATACTGTAGTTGAAATATATAATGCTGCTAAAATATATAAAGCTGCAAAGCACCCTAAGTCTTTTGTAACTCTTAATGGTGCAGACCATATGTTAACGAACAAAAGTGATGCTTTTTATACTGGTAATGTAATTGCTACCTGGGCTAAACGATATATTAATTTTGAAGAAGCGCCGAAATTGAAGTCTGATAAACAAGTAGTTGCAAGATTGGGAGATACAGGGTTTACCACAGAATTACAAATGGGTCGACATGGTATGTTGGTTGATGAATCGGAAGATTTAGGTGGACATGATTTTGGCCCTAGCCCATATCAATTACTAACTTCTGCTTTGGCAGCTTGTACATCAATGACTTTACAAATGTATGCAAGAAGAAAAAAGTGGCCTGTTGAAGAAGTACTTTGTCACATTAATTATTCCAAGGAGTATTACGAAGATTGCATATCATGTGTTGATAGCGGAGCACATCTTGATACGTTTAATCGTACCATTGAAATAAAGGGTGATTTGACAGATGAACAGCGAGCGAGAATGCTTGAAATTGCAGATAAATGTCCTGTCCATCGTTCGATGTCGAATGAAATCATAATTGTTACAAACCTAAAGGAACAATAAAATTGGCAATATTTGCTTTAAGACAATATGCAAATTGTGAATAAAATAGGATTTTTTGATTCGGGACTTGGCGGCCTTTCTATATGGATGGAATGCGATAAATTGCTGCCTGAAATCAGCACTGTTTACTTAGCGGATAACATTAATGCTCCCTATGGTATTAAGTCGGAAAAGGAAATAATTGATTTAAGCATCAAAAATACAGAGGTACTTCTAAATGAAGGATGTGATATAATAGTTGTAGCTTGTAATACGGCTACGACTGCGGCTATTTCTCATTTACGAAAGACATATGACATTCCTTTTGTGGGAATAGAGCCTGCTATAAAACCTGCAGCATTAAATAGCAAGAATAATAGAGTGGGGGTTTTAGCGACTGAGGGTACATTGGTAAGTTCTCTTTTTAAAAGCACATCTCAGAAATTTACCAAAGGAGTTCATGTAATAAATTTACATGGAACAGGTCTAGTGGAGTTAATTGAAGATGGAAAAATGAATAGTCTTGAAATGATGACTTTACTCAATGAGTTGCTCGATCCATTTATTGAAGAGGCGATTGATTACTTAGTTCTTGGTTGCACGCATTATCCTTTTTTACGTCCACAAATTCAAGAAATTTTACCTGATAGTATAACGATAATTGACAGCGGGGAAGCCGTTGCACGAAGAGTAAGAAGTCTAGCAATTGCGGGAGGTTTTTTGGGCTCGAGCCCAAAAATGAAAGAAATTGAAGACCATTACAAAGGAGAAAAAATCTTTTACACCAATAAGTCCAAAGAAATCATGGACGAATTTATGAAAGAAATTGATATCCGACACACATGCGAATTCAAAGAATTCTAAAAAGATAAAAGTTGCTACCTTTATTTGAATAAATTCCCGTATTTACTGATGAGAATGGAACCAAAAAGAAGGTAAATTTCTATATATTTGCACAAAATTTATACAATATTATGTTTGATAATTTACAAGAAAGATTAGATGGAGCCTTTAAGGTGTTGTCAGGAGACAATAAGATAACGGAGTTAAATATTGCGACTTCGATAAAGGAGATTAGAAGAGCCTTGGTTGCTGCGGATGTGAATTATAAGATTGCGAAGGAATTTACAGATAATGTAAAAGATAAAGCTCTTGGGT
>CAZMKA010000069.1:4234-4615 GCA_964566605.1 uncultured Saprospiraceae bacterium
CAGTGAAGCCGGGTGAATTGATGGTGAAGATCGTCATGGATGAAATGGTGGAGTTGATGGGTGGTCAAGCTGCTGGTATAAATATTAAGGCTAATCCAGGGATTGTTTTAGTTGCGGGGCTTCAAGGTAGCGGTAAAACTACGTTTAGTGGGAAATTAGCTCACTATTTAAAAACGAAGAAAGCAAAGAAACCTCTTTTAGTCGCTTGTGATGTATACCGTCCTGCAGCTATTAATCAGTTGACTGTTTTAGCAGAACAAGTAGGAGTAAAGATTTACACGGAAGTAGGAAGTAATAATCCAGTTGAAATTGCAAAGAATTCTATACAGTATGCAAAAGATAATAGTTGTGATGTAGTTATCGTGGATACAGCTGGTCGTT